>NZ_DEYR01000001.1:0-36275 GCF_002364635.1 Pseudomonas sp. UBA3153 | reverse complement strand
GGCGCGGCCCGCGGCTGCAGCGGGCCGCTGCGCTGGCCGACGTGCCAGAGGCCGAGCACCAGCAGCAGGGCGAGGGCGACCAGTGCTTCGGGGAAGTATTCGGCGAGCAGGCTGGCGAGGTTGTCGCGGTCGGCGCGGTAGAGCAGGGTGACGGCGCTGTCCTGGGTCAGATACCAGAGCAGCCAGGCGTTGTCGTAGTCCTCGATGTGCCGGTTCTGCCAGATCCAGGCGTCGGTGACCACGCTGATCAGCCCGTCGCCGTACTGCAGTTGCAGCATGTGCGTGGTCTTGGCGCTGTTGGCCCAGGACTGGGCGCGGTTCTGCGAATCGAACAGGTGGAAATCGGTATCGAAGCCGATGTAGGCCGGCGCCTCTTCGTTCTCCAGGTAGAGCTTGGTCAGTTCCGGATAGGCATCGACTTCCTGTCCGGGCTCCTCGGCCTGCTTCTCCAGATCCTTGCTGCGCAGTTGCTGGATGCCCAGGCGATCCAGCAGCAGGTCGCCACTTTCACCCTTGGCCTCGTCGTACAGGCGCTCGGCGACCACCAGCAGGTGGCCGCCCCTGGCCGCCCATTCCAGCAGCCGTTCGTTCTGCCGCGGCGTGATGCGCTCGCGCTCGCCGAGCAGCAGCAGGGTCTGCCCGACGCTGGGCAGGGTCGCCAGCCGTTCCAGGCCATCGGCGCGCTGAACCTGCAGGCCACGCCCGCGAAGGAAGCGCTCGGCGGCGAGGTAGGGATTGGCGGCGACTTCCGGAGCCGGCCCCTGTTTGACTTCTTCCTGATAGGGCGTGGCCTGCCCGAGCAGGTAGATGGCCAGCAGGCCGAGCACCAGCACGGTCGCCGAGATGAGGTAGAACAGCGGACGCCGTTTCATCTCGACACTCCGTGCCCGAACAGCTGCCGCCAGCCCTGGCACAGCTCGTCGCGGCTGGCGGGTGGCGGGGTCCGGTGGCCGTAGGCGAGGTTCTGCCAATGGCGGGTCAGGCGGTTCGCATAGGCGCTGAGGTCGTCCTGGTAGAGCTCTTCCACCAGTTGCAGCACTTCGCCCTCGGTGTGCGCGCCTTTCAGCGGCAGGCGGAACTCGCCCAGCAGGCGGCTGAGCAGGGCGCGGTAGAGCAGGCCCAGGGCTTCGCGCGGCTGCTCGTCCCACAGGCGTTCCACGCTGCCGGGGATGTCGTCGGGCAGGCTTTCCGGCGTCACCTGCAGGCCGAACAGCACGGCCGGGCGCTCCTGCGCGAGGTCTTGCCGTCGTTCATGCCGCGTGGCGAAGAGCGTCAGCCATTCGCGGTAGCGCCACAGCAGCAGGCCGATCAGCCCGAAGATCGACGCCCACAGCAGCACCTCGAAGAGCAGCGCGATGCCGTCGATGCGCTTCCAGAATTCCGCGAGGTGGAACAGGCCCCTGAGCAACTGCGCCAATGACTCGACGTCGCCTCCGTCGACCTCCTTCTGCGGGTCGTCGCCAAAGCGCCAACGGGTGACGGTCTGGCGGTTCTCGAAGGGCGGCGCATCGAGCAACTGGCCGATCGCCTCGCGGCTGGCCTTGCTGGTCAGCGTCTGTTGCTGCAGGCGATCGGCGTCCGGCCCCAGCGGGTCGGCCTCCGGCAGCGGGCAGATGGCCGCGGATGCGTCTTGCGCCCAGCTGCGTTCCATCGGCTGCACCAGCAGCAGGCCGAGGCCGATCAGCAGCGCGTAGGCGACCCCGCCGAGCCGCTGGCGAATACGGCGGAATATCAGTTCGATGTCCCAGGCTTCCAGCGCCGTGCGACGGTTCAGGTAAAGGCTGAAGCCGCAGGCGACGTACACCGGCTCCCAGACGATCAGCGCCAATGCGTAGAGCAGGTTGGACAGGTGATCGAGCCACAGCCAGCTCCCGGCGTCGGGAGAGATCAGCTTCTGCCAGTCGAGGTCGATGCTCATCTGTTGCGGCAGCAACATATAAAGGGCGGTGACCAGGCCGAGCCAGAGGGCCATTTCCAGGTGGACGCCGACGATGGTCAGCCAGCTCGCCGCGCCGGTATCGCGCTGGCCGAGGACCACCAGGCGCTGATTGCGCGCGGCACCGGAAAGCCCTTCGAGTTGCAGGACCGGCAGGTCGAAGCTGCGCGTCGGGCTCAGCCGGCGCCAGGTCAGGCTGGCGATCAGTTGCGGCCTGAGCAGGCGCGGGAAGGCTCGCAGCGCCTGGCCGAGGCTTGGCGTATCGCCGAACAGCGCGCGAGAGAGGATGTACAGGGGCAGGCGTTCGTAGGCCGGCTTGAGCAGCCAGAAGGCGAACATCGCCCAGCTCGGATACTCCCACAGCAGCAGCGTGAGCAGCGCCAGCACCGGCAGGGTGATCAGCGCCCAGCTGGCCATCAGCAGGCCGGCGTGGCGGCGCGCCAGCAGCACGCCGAGGTCCAGCGCCTCCCAGGCACTGCGCGGACGGATCGCCACACTGGCGTCAGTCAGGCGCATGGCGGCGTCCAACCAGCAGGAAGTAGGCGAGCACCAGCGCCCAGAGCGCGGCGCCGACCGCGTACTTGACGGTCGGTGTGGTGTAGGTCATCGACGACCAGTAGGCCTCGATGAACGCCGCGATCAGCAGGAACAGGATCACCCCGCCGATCAGTTGCACGCTGGTGCGGGCGGCCTGGCGCAGCGCCTCGCCGCGGGTCAGCCGACCCGGCGCCAGCAGCGCCCAGCCGAGTTTGAGCCCGGCCGCGCCGGAGAATGCGATGGCGGTCAGCTCGAAGGCGCCATGGCCGATGACGAACGACCAGAAGGTATGGATATAGCCGATCTCGGTCAGGTGCCCGGCCACCGCGCCGATGGTCAAGCCGTTGAAGAGCAGGAAGAACAGGCTGCCGAGGCCGAACAGCAGGCCGCTGGCGAACGTCTGAAAGGCGATGCCGATGTTGTTCATGATGTAGAACCCGAACATCGCCCAGTCGTCGCTGGAGCCTCGCTCGCCGAAGCGCCCCAGGCGATGCGCGTCCGGGTCGTACATCGACTCCATGTTCTGCACCTGGTCCGGGTCCATCAGGCTATAGATCAGCTCGGGATAGCAGTAGGTCAGCAGGCCCATGCCGATCAGGCTGCCGAAGAACAGCCCGAAGGCCAGCGCCACGCTGCGCCATTCGGCACGCACCAGGCGCGGGAATCCGCCGAACAGAAAACCCAGCAGGCGGGCGCCTAGCTGGCTGCGGTGGCGATAGAACTGCCGGTGCCCGCGCATCGCCAGCTGTTGCAGTTGCTCGATCAGGTGCGGGCTGTAGCCGCGCGCCTGGGCCAGGGCGAGCTGCTGGCAGAGCTGCCGGTAGGCGGCGGCGAAACCCCGGCAGTCCTCGCGCGTGGCCTTGCCGCGTTCGAGCGCGTCGAGCCCGGCGGCAAAGCGCTGCCATTCGGCCTGGTAGTGGCTTTCGAACAGACTCTGCTTCATGCCGAACCCAGCAGGCCGTGGGCAATGCCGTTGATCCGCGCCTCGGCCTCTTGCGGTGACACGCCAAGCGGTTCGGCGAGGATCGCCGCCAGCTCGGCACGTCGGGCCGCGGACAGGCCGCCCTGGCGTTCGGCGAACTCCAGCAGCGCGCGCTGTTCTTCCAGGCTCATCGCGAAGGGCGCACGCAGCGGTTCGGCCGCGGCAAGCGGCGGGCGTTCGGCGGGGCGTTCGCGGTAGATCACCAGGGTGCCGGCGGCGATGTCGCCTAGGCGTTTGAAGCCCCGGCTGTTCAGGCAGCTGAGGATGCCGAGGGTGTAACCGAACGGCAGGATATCGGCGAAGCGCAACAGGTTGCGGGTCAGCGAGGCGCCCCAGCCGACCGGAGTGCCATCGTCGTGGACGACGCGCAGACCGATGATCTGCTTGCCTGGCGTACGGCCCTGATTGAACACCTCGAACAGCACCATGTACCACCAGGTGACGAGGAACATCAGGATCGCCCCGAGGCCCATGCCGAACTGGCCGAGGGTGAACAGCGGGACGAACATCACGCCGAGGATCAGCCCGCGGACGGCGAGATCGATGGCGAAGGCCAGGGCGCGCGGCACCAGACCGGCGGGGCGCAGGATGAGGTCGATGCCTTCGGGCGTCTCGATGCGCAGCCGGGTATCCAATGGCGCGGTACGCGGGGCCGGAAGGGCTTGGCTGACGGCGGTCGAGGGCATCGCTGAACCAGGGGCGGAGAGGCTGGCGCATGCTAGCGACCCGGCGTGGTGCCCGGCAAGCGCAACGCACCGGCGAGGCTCTGCCGCGGCGATGCTAGACTCGCGACGCAATCCCCACAAGGAAGACTCCGTGAGCTCCAGCATCTTCTGGTACGACTACGAAACCACTGGCATCGACACGCGCCGGGACCGCCCGCTGCAGGTGGCCGGGATCCGCACCGACGAAGCGCTGGTGGAGATCGACCAGCCGCTGAATCTGTACTGCCGTCCCAGCGAAGACATCTTGCCGCACCCCGCGGCGTGCCTGATTACTGGAATCACGCCTTCGGTGCTGCGGGAAAAGGGCCTGGGCGAAGCCGAATTCATCACCCTTCTGCACCGCGAGCTCTCGCTTCCCGGCACCTGCGTCGCCGGCTACAACAGCCTGCGCTTCGACGACGAGGTGACGCGCAACGGGCTTTACCGCAATTTCTTCGACCCCTATGCCCGCGAGTGGCAGGGTGGAAACAGCCGCTGGGACCTGATCGATCTGGTGCGTACCGCCTACGCGTTGCGCCCCGAAGGCATCCAATGGCCGCGCGAGGGCGGCCGGGTGACGCTCAAGCTTGAACGGCTCACCGCCGCCAACGGCATCGACCATGGCCAGGCCCATGACGCGCTGGCCGACGTGCGCGCGACCATCGCCCTGGCCCGGTTGATCCGCGAGCGCCAGCCGAAGCTCTACGACTTCCTCTACCAGTTGCGCAGCAAGCAGCGCGTGCACGAACAGATCCAGCCGTTGCAGCCGCTGGTGCATGTCTCCGGGCGCTTCGCCGCGGAGCGCGGCTTCCTGGCTGTCGTTCTGCCGCTGGCCTGGCATCCGAAGAATCGCAACGCGCTGATCGTCTGCGACCTGCAGGCCGACCACCTGCCGTTGCTCGAGCTCGACGGCGAGGCTCTGCGCCAGCGCCTCTATCGGCGGCGGGACCAATTGGGCGAGGGCGAGTCACCGGTGCCGCTCAAGCTGGTGCACGTCAACAAGTGCCCGGTGCTGGCGCCGCTCAAGGTCTTGCGCGACAGCGATCGCGAGCGCCTCGGCGTGGACCTCGAGGGCTGCCTGGCGCGCGCCGCGCTGCTGCGCGAGGCGCAGGCGCTGTGGCGTGACAAACTGCCGCTGGTCTACGCCGAGGAGTCGTTCCCGCCCTGCGACGACCCCGAACAGATGCTCTATGACGGTTTCATCGGCGATCGCGACCGCCAGCTCTGCGAACGCGTGCGCCGCGCCGATCCACAAATGCTGGCTCGGGAAACCTGGCCGTTCGACGACCCGCGGCTGCCTGAATTGTTGTTCCGATATCGCGCGCGCAACTTCGTTGAAACCTTGTCCGGCGAAGAACGACAGCGCTGGGCGGAGTTCTGTCGAGCGAGGCTCAGTGCGCCCGAGTTCGGCGCCCCCAATACACTGCCGGCGTTCGACCAGGCATTGCGCGAGTTGCAGGCAAGCGCCCGCCCGGAACAACAGGCGTTGTTGCGTGAGTGGCAGGATTATGCGCTGGCCCTGCGTCTGCGCTGGGGCGTGTGAACGGCGCTGCGAAAAAAGCGGACAAATAAAAACGCCGGCAATCGCCGGCGTTTTTATTGGCGTTCAATCAACCGAGAAAACTCGACCAGCCTTCGACTACATCCGAACCCCACTTGGCTTTCCACTCTTTCAGCGTCTTGTGGTTGCCACCTTTGGTTTCGATGACTTCACCGGTGTTCGGGTTCTTGTACTGCTTGACCTTGCGCGCGCGCTTGGTGGCGCCGGTGCCGGTCGCCTTGCTGGCGCGCGGTGCCTTGGACTGGCGGGCGTCCGGGTCGAGCAGGGCAACGATGTCGCGCAGCGACTTGGAGTATTCGCCCATGAGTGCGCGCAGTTTGCCTTCGAACTCCAACTCCTTCTGCAGTTTGTCGTCTTGCGACAGATTCTTCAGGCGCTCCTGAAGTTCTTTGATGGCTTCTTCCGTGGCGCGGTACTCATTGATCAGCGACATTGGCTTACCTTAAATAGTCCGAGGGTTGATAGTGGCCTAATAATAGTCATCGCTGTTTGCCAAGTAAACATCTAATGGATGGGCAAGGGTTATTTTTTAATTAACCGGGTTTTATTGGGTGGCGATTGATTAAAGGCCAGTGCCAATGGCCATGAAGTTGGTCACGGCAACAGCCGCAGGAGGCGTCGGCTTTCTTCGTCGGGACAATTAAGCGGCGCCCGCCGGCCTGCCGTTAGCCGGGCGAGGGCAGGCGCCTGGCGACAGTTACTGAAAGTTTCCACGGGTGTGGCTAGAATGGCCGCCTTTGTGAATCTGGAGTAAAGAAATGCGCACTTTTCGGCTGGTCATCGCCTGTCCGGATGGCGTCGGTATTGTCGCCAAAGTCAGTAACTTTCTGGCCACCTACAACGGCTGGATCAGCGAGGCGAGCCACCACTCGGACCACCAGAGCGGCTGGTTCTTCATGCGCCACGAAATCCGCGCCGAGTCGCTGCCGTTCGATCTGGAGGAGTTTCGCCAGGCCTTCGCACCGATCGCCAAGCAGTTCTCGATGGTCTGGCGGATCAGCGATTCGGCGCAGAAGAAGCGCGTCGTGCTGATGGCGAGCCGCGAATCGCATTGCCTGGCCGACCTGCTGCACCGCTGGCACAGCGGCGACCTGGATTGCGAAATCCCCTGCGTGATCTCCAACCACCAGGACCTGCGCAGCATGGTGGAGTGGCACGGCATTCCGTTCTTCCACGTGCCAGTCGATCCGCAGGACAAGCAGCCGGCGTTCGCCGAGGTCTCGCGTCTGGTCGAGGAGCACCAGGCCGACACCGTGGTGCTGGCGCGCTACATGCAGATCCTGCCGCCGGACCTGTGCCGACGTTTCGCCCATCAGGTGATCAACATTCACCATAGCTTCCTGCCCTCGTTCGTCGGCGCCAAGCCGTACCACCAGGCGTCGCTGCGTGGCGTGAAGCTGATCGGCGCGACCTGCCACTACGTCACCGAGGAGCTGGACGCCGGGCCGATCATCGAGCAGGACGTGGCGCGCATCTCGCACCGCAACAGCATCGAAGACCTGGTGCGCCTGGGCAAGGACGTCGAGCGCCGGGTACTCGCCCGCGGGCTGCGCTTCCACCTGGAAGACCGCGTGCTGGTCCACGACAACAAGACCGTCGTGTTCGACTGAGCCGGAGTTGCCCGTGAGCGACCCCCTCGACCGTGCCACCTCGAAAGCGCCGCCCACCGTCGGCGAGGGCTGCGTGCGGCGCTACGATCCGGAGGCGCTGGGCAGCGAGGATGGCACCGAGTTTCCCGACGCCCAGGCGTTGTGGGAGCGGCTCAGGGGCGGGGAGGGCGAGGGGCCTCCGCCCGGCAAGACTGACGACGAAGGCGCCTGAGGCGCCTTTTTCTTTGCCCGCAGTGCGGGCAACTTGTTCGATTACGGCGAAAGACTGTTGCAGGATTTGTCATGGTCTAATAGCTGCCTAGGCAGTATTGTTCTTTGCGTATAGCTGACTAGGCAGAGAACATGCAGCACTACGATCGCGACAATTTTCCCCTGCGCTACTCCATCGGCCACCTCCTCGCGCTGGTCAACCAGCAGAAGGACCGCCTGCTCGACAAGTACCTGGCTCCCCACGACGTCACGGCGGCGCAATTCAAGGTCCTGCTCTTGCAACAGAAGGACGCTGCACTGGATACGCCGGCAGCCCTGTGTCGGGCGCTGTCGCTGGACAGTGGTGCGATGACGCGGATGCTCGACCGGCTGGAGAACAAGGGCCTGCTGACGCGGGTGCGTTGCGACGCCGATCGGCGCCAGGTGCGTCTTCTGCTGACCGAGCAGGGCAAGGCCTTCAGCCAGCAGATCATGTCCATCGCCGCCGATGCGCTGAACGAGCTGACGCAGCCCCTGACCCGCGAGGAGTTCAAGGAGCTGGATCGGTTGCTGCGCAAGGTGCTGACACCCACCGGCCTGTTGCCGGATGACTTGGGAGCGCACTGAGATGAACGTACGCCTTTCCCTTTGCGCCCTGTGCGTGGCCCTGGCGCTGGCCGGCTGCGCCTCGTCACGCGGGTTGCAGCCCCAGGGTGCGCTGCTCGATGCCACCACGTTGAGTAGCGAGGCTACCCTTGCCAGCGAGCGCTTGACGCCGGCCGCCTGGCCGCGTTCCGATTGGTGGAACAGCCTTGGCGATGGGCGCCTCGATGCGTTGATTCGCGAAGCGCTGGCCTCCAGCCCCGACCTCCAGGTAGCCGACGCGCGTACGCGCCAGGCCAGCGCCGCCGCGCTCGCCGCCGATGCGGACCGTCAGCCGAATGTCGACCTCAACGCCGCCGTCAGCCGTTCGCGCGAGTCGCGCATCGATGATCCCAGTGGCCAGGGCGAACGCTACGGCACGCTGCGCAGCCTGTCGGCGGATGCCAGCTACAGCTTCGATCTCTGGGGTGGCGAGCGCGCCGCCTGGGAAGCGGCGCTGGGGCGCGCGCGGGCCAGCGAAGTCGATGGCCAGGCCGCGCGGCTGACGCTCGCCGCCAACGTGGCGCGCGGCTACAACGACCTCGGCCTGGCGTTCCGCACCCAGGACATCGCCGAGCAGGACCTCAAACGCACCCGCGACATGCTCGAGCTGTCGCAGCGCCGATACGCCGCCGGGATCGACAGCGAATACCAGTTGCAGCAGACGCAGAGCCTGGAAGCCGCGGCCGATGCGACGCTGACCGCCGCGCGCCAGCAGGTGCGCAGTGCGCAGATCCGCCTGGCGGTGCTGCTGGGCAAGGGCCCGGACCGCGGTGCCGAGCTGCCGCGTCCGCAACTGATCGCACCGACCGCGGTGAGCCTGCCGGCGCAGTTGCCAGCGGAGCTGATCGGCCGGCGCCCGGACCTGGTCGCCGCGCGCTGGCGCGTCGAGGCGGCGTCGCGGGACATCGACGCCAGCAGGACGCGCTTCTACCCGAACCTGAACCTGACGGCGTCCGCCGGTATCAAGTCGGTGCTCGGCGACGCCCTGTTCGGTGGGCCGAGCCGCTTCTTCGAGGTCGGACCGGCGCTGTCGCTGCCGATCTTCGACGGCGGCCGTCGGCGCGCCGACCTGGCCGGCCGCGATGCCGACTACGACCTCGCCGTGGCGCAGTACAACCAGACGCTGCTCGCGGCGCTCGGCGATATCGGCGACGGCATCACCCATCTGCGCTCGCTGGACCAGCAGATCCTCCAGCAGCAGCGCGCCCGCGACATCGCCCGCAGCTCCTTCGACATCGCCATGCAGCGCTACGGCGACGGCATCGGCAACTACCTCGACGCGCTGAGTGTCGAGCAGCAACTGCTGCAGGCCGAGCGCCAGCTCGTCAGCCTGAACGCCCAGCGCGTCGATAGCGCGGTGCTGCTGATGCAGGCGCTGGGCGGCGGTTTCCAGATTTCCGGCTCGCCCGCGACTCCGCTCGCCGCAGCCTCCACCTCTTCACGCTGAGTAGACGACCATGGCCGATTCCACGCCCAACACCGTCGAGCGCGCCGAGAACGCCGGCGCCGAACAGAACGACAATAAATCCTCCGGCAAGCGCAGGACGCTGCTCATCGGCCTGGCGCTGCTGGTGATCCTCGCCGTGCTCGGGGTTTACCTCTATCACCTGTTCTACGGGCGGTTCCACGAGAGTACCGACGACGCCTACGTCAACGGCAACCTGGTGCAGATCACCCCGCAGATCACCGGCACGGTGGTCAGCATCGGCGCCGACGATGGCGACTACGTCGAGCAGGGCCAGGTGCTGGTGCGTTTCGATCCGAGCGACAGCGAGGTCGCGCTGCAGAGCGCCGAAGCCAACCTGGCGAAGACCGTGCGTCAGGTGCGCGGGCTGTACAGCAACGTGGACTCCTACAGGGCCCAGGTCGCCTCGCGCAAGACCGACGTGGAGCGCGCGCGCAGCGACTTCCAGCGTCGCCAGAAGCTGGCTCAGGGCGGCGCGATTTCCCAGGAAGAGCTGTCCCACGCCCGCGACACCCTGACCTCGGCGCAGAGCGCGCTGACCTCCGCGCAGCAGCAGCTGGATACCAACGCCGCGTTGGTCGACGAGACCGACATCGCGTCGCACCCGGACGTCAAGGCGGCGGCGGCGCAGATGCGCCAAGCCTACCTCGATGAGGTGCGCAGCAGCCTGGTGGCGCCGGTCAGCGGCTACGTCGCGCAGCGTTCGGTGCAGGTCGGCAGCCGCGTGCAGCCGGGTACTCCGCTGATGGCGGTGGTGCCGCTGGAGCAGATCTGGATCGACGCCAACTTCAAGGAAACCCAGCTGCGCGACATGCGCATCGGCCAGCCGGTGGAAGTGGAGGCCGACCTCTACGGTAGCGATGTGCGCTACCGCGGCACCGTGGAAAGCCTCGGCGTCGGCACCGGCACCGCGTTCTCTCTGCTGCCGGCGCAGAACGCCAGCGGCAACTGGATCAAGATCGTCCAGCGCCTGCCGGTACGCATCCGCCTGGAGCCGGACAACCTGAAGAAGCATCCGCTGCGGATCGGCCTGTCCACCGATGTAAACGTCGACCTGCACGACCAGGACGGCGAGTTGCTGGCGCAGAAGCCGCTCGAGCAGCCGCGTTTCTCCACCGACGTGTACGAGCGACAACTGGCCGAGGCCGACGCGCTGATCGAGCAGATCATCCAGCGCAACGCGCCGGGCACCCGCGCCGGTGGCGTGGCCGGGCGCTGACGGGAGGCTGCCATGAGCGATAACGCCTTCCGCCCGGCGAGCATGCTGCTGGCGACCATCGGGATTTCCCTGGCGACCTTCATGCAGGTGCTCGACACCACCATCGCCAACGTCGCGTTGCCGACCATCGCTGGCAACCTCGGGGTGAGTTCGGAGCAGGGCACCTGGGTGATCACCTCGTTCGCCGTGTGCAACGCCATCGCCCTGCCGTTGACCGGCTGGATGGCGCGGCGCTTCGGCGAGGTGAAGCTGTTCCTCGCCGCGGTGATGCTGTTCGTGATCACCTCGTTCCTCTGCGGCATCGCCCGCTCGATGCCCGAGCTGGTGCTGTTCCGCGCCTTGCAGGGGTTCGTCGCCGGGCCGCTGTATCCGATGGCGCAGACGCTGCTGCTGGCGATCTTTCCCACCGCCAAGCGCGGCATGGCGCTGGCGCTGCTGGCGATGGTGACCGTGGTGGCGCCGATTATCGGACCGATCGCGGGCGGCTGGATCACCGACAACTACAGCTGGCCCTGGATCTTCTTCATCAACGTGCCGATCGGCGTGTTCGCCTGCCTGGTGGTCTGGAGCCAGTTGGGCAAACGGCCGGAGAAGATCGTTCATCAGCCTATCGACTACGTCGGCCTGAGCCTGCTGGTGATCGGCGTCGGCCTGCTGCAGGTGGTGCTCGACAAGGGCAACGACCTGGACTGGTTCGAGTCGACCTTCATCCAGGTCGGCGGCGCGGTGGCGGTGGTGGCACTGATCGCCCTGGTGATCTGGGAACTCACCGACAAGCACCCGATCGTCAACCTGAGCCTGTTCCGCTACCGCAATTTCTCCTTCGGCACGCTGGCGCTGGTGCTCGGCTATTCCGGGTTCTTCGGCATCAACCTGCTGCTGCCGCAGTGGCTGCAGACGCAGCTTGGCTACACGCCGGTATGGGCGGGCCTGGCCGCGGCGCCGATCGGCCTGCTGCCGGTGTTCCTCTCGCCGCTGGTGGGGCGTTTCGCGCACAAGGTCGACATGCGCCTGCTGTCCGGCGGTTCGTTCCTGGTGATCGGGGCATCCTGCTTCATGCGCGCCACCTTCAACACCGAGGTGGATTACCGCCACATCGCCGAGGTGCAGGTGTTCATGGGGCTGGGCATCGCGCTGTTCTTCATGCCCACCACCAGCATCCTGCTCTCCAGCCTGCCACCCAAGGACATCGCCGACGGCTCCGGTCTGGCGACCTTCCTGCGCGTGCTTGGCGGCAGCTTCGCCTCGTCGCTGACTACCTGGATCTGGCAGCGGCGCGCCGACCTGCACCACGCGCAGCTGGCCGAGCACGTGACCGCCTACGACCCGGCGACGCAGCAGTATCTGCAGCAGTTGGGAGGGGCATCGACCGCGCACTACGCGCAGATCGACAAGATCGTCGAGAGCCAGGCCTACATGCTCTCGACGGTGGAGTATTTCACCCTGCTCGGGTGGATGTTCTTCGGCCTGATCCTGATTATCTGGCTGGCCAAACCGCCGTTCACCGCCAAGGCCGCGGGCGGCGGAGGCCACTGAGCCCGGCGGCGCCGCAGGTCAGATGCGGAAGCTGTCCACCAGGTACTTGAGGCGGGTCACCTGGCCTTCCAGGTCGCCACAGGCGCGCAGGGTGGCCTGGAGGTTTTCCACGCCTTCCTGGTTGAGCAGGTTGATCTCGTTGATATCCACGTTCAGCGACTCGATCACCGTGGTCTGTTCCTCGGTGGCGGCGGCGACCGACTGATTCATGCCATCGATCTCGCCGATCCGCTGGGTCACGCTGCCCAGGCGCTCGCCGGCCTGGTTGGCGACCTCCACGCTCTGCTCGCTGTGGCGCTGGCTCTCGGTCATGGTGCTGACCGAGGTGCGCGCGCCGACCTGCAGTTCCTCGATCATCTGCTGCACCTGCGCCGCCGATTCCTGGGTGCGATGGGCGAGGTTGCGCACCTCGTCGGCGACCACCGCGAAGCCACGTCCGGCTTCCCCGGCGCGCGCGGCTTCGATGGCGGCGTTGAGCGCCAGCAGGTTGGTCTGCTCGGAAATGCCGCGGATCACCTCGAGAATCTGCCCGATGTTGGCGGTTTTGCCGTTGAGTTCCTCGATGGTGTCGCAGGACGAACGAATCTTTCCGGACAGGTCGGTCATCGCGCCGATGGTCTTCTGCACCACCTGGCGACCCTCTTCGGCGAGATTGCGGACATCGGAAGCCTGGTGCGAGGCGTCGGCGGCATTGCGCGCGATTTCCTGCGCGGTGGCGCCGAGTTCGTTGATCGCGGCCGCCACGCTGTGGGTCCGGTTGGCCTGCTCGTCGGAGTTGCTCATCGACGAATTGGAGGCGCTGACCACCAGTTGGGCGACTTCATGCACCTGGGCAGTGGCCGAGGACACCTCGCGGATCGAGGCGTGGACCCGTCCGACGAAGCGGTTGAAGGCGTCCGCCAGGTCGCCGAACTCGTCGTGCGAGTGGATTTCCAGGCGCTTGGTCAGATCGCCCTGGCCTTCGGCGATGTCCTCCATCGCACGGCCCATCAGGCGCACCGGCTGCATCAGCACGCGGATCAGCATGCCGAGCAGCAGCAGGATCAGCACCACCGCCACGATCGTGGCGACGATCGCCGAGGTACGGAATTCCTGCAGCATGGAGAACGCCTTCGCCTTGTCGATGGACAGGCCGACGTACCAGTTCACCGAGGGCAGCCCCTTGACCTGGGCGAAGGTGACGATGCGCGTGCCCTCGGCGCCTTCGACTTCGCTGAACCCGGGGCCGATGTTCAGCTTGCTGGCGGGAAAGGCTTCGTTCAGCGATTTCATCACCAGGTTCTTGTCCGGATGAACCAGCATCTTGCCGTCGGCGCTGACCAGAAAGGCGTAACCCATGCCCTCGAAGTCCAGCGAGTTGATGATCTTCACCAGGGTCTGCAGCCCCAGGTCGCCGCCGACCACGCCGAGGGTCTGGCCGTCCCGGGACGCGGGGGTTGCGATGGTGATGATCAGCTCGTTGCTGGCGGCGTCGATGTAGGGTTCGGTGAGCGTGGTGCCGCCGGCGGCGAGCGCATCCTTGTACCAGGGGCGGGTGCGCGGGTCGTAGCCGTCGGGCATCGGATCGTCCGGGCGCATGGTGAAGGCGCCGTCGCGAGTGCCCAGGTAGGTGAAGTTGAAGCTGGAGCTCAGCGCCTTTTGCTCCAGCAGGTTGGCTATCGCGTCCGCTGAATCGTTGTTGGCCACCGATTGCGCCGCGCTTTCCACCAGCAGAAGGCGCCCGGACAGCCAGTTCTGGATGTTGCTGGCGGTCACCTCGCCCATTTCCCCCAGATAGTTCTCCAGGTCCTCGCGAATCGCGTTGCGCTGCAGGTAATCGTTGTAGAGGGTGAACAGCGAGAAGGCGACCACCACCACCAGCGAGGCGGCGAGCAGAATCTTGTGGCTGAACTTCAGGTTCGAAGGCATGGCGGAATCCGGTTTGACGTGCACGGGTAGTCGGCCAAACACCTGGCCTGTGCAGCCTATCGGTCAGCGCCAAGATAGCTTGAGTGCATACGACGAAATGTCGCGAATGGTGAAAAGTTCGATGATGGATACGCAGCGGCCGCACTTTTTTGGGGCGACCGCTGCGTTCATTTGATCAGGAAAGTGGAAATACTCAGACGCCTTGGGTATCGGCTTTTTCCAGTTCCTTTTCCATCTTTTGCAGTTCCTGCTGGAAAGCTTGGTCCAGCACACTGGCTTTCTTGCGCCAAGGCTTACGCTCGGGTTCCGGTTGAGCAGCGTAGGTTTTGACTTCTCCGCCGTTAATATCCATATAGCGTTGCGCCTGGCGCTCTAGTTCTGCGCGCAGTTCGTCTTTATTCACGATTGATCCTGTTGATCGAACATGGAGGACGCTGGGCGAGGCGGTGGGGCCGCTGCGCTGCGTCGGGTTTTTTATCGTTCTTGATACTTGTCGCCGCGTTGGGCGCGGCGATTATATCCATCGCCGCGAATACATCCATACGCGGATTAATGCGGCGTACTGAAAAGACTGTATTTACGCAGAAAGATTCAATGACGCGACTCAGTCGTCTTTCAATAGATTGAAACGCGCGTCTTCGGCGCCTGCACCTATCAGGTGCTCGGCATCCGGTTCACTGATGAGCTGGCGGCGTCCGGCTATTTCAAGTACCGACATGCGCGTCGCCTCGTCGGTAGTCACGCGTACCTGGTCCAGGGGACTTTCGTATTTGCGGTCGTCGACGAAAACGGCGCAGGTGGAATTGTGGGTATTGATCTCGATCGTCATGGCAGTTCTCCGGGATAACGTAATCACGCGGTTACCCAGTTGTGACCTCGAACTTGCGTGGATACTCCCGGGCGCGGCCAGGCAGTGTTTCTTCGGTGTTAGTTGCCCTTCGTTGCAACAGCGAACGCGTCGTACGGCACATTGCCGGGCGGGGCCAGCGACGCGACTTCAAAGCCGCGCCGCGATGGCCCATCATTCGCGCGGTCTTCCCTCGGTAGTTCACTCATGAGTTCGCTTTCTCCCCTGGCGGCGTATCGCCTCGCGGTCGAGCAGGGTTTCCAGTCGGACCCGGCGCAATGGCACGCCGTGCAGATCCTCGAGCGCTGCCAGCAGGCCATCCATGCCGGTGGCGGCGCTTCGCCCGGCAGCGGCGTGTACCTGTGGGGCCCGGTCGGGAGGGGCAAGACCTGGCTGATGGATCGCTTCCACGAGAGCCTTCAGGTGCCGGCCCGGCGCCAGCACTTCCACCACTTCATGCGCTGGGTGCACCAGCGGCTGTTCCAACTGGTCGGCACCGCCGATCCGCTGCAGGCACTGGCCACGGAGCTGGGGCGCGAGGTGAGGGTGCTGTGTTTCGACGAGCTGTTCGTCACTGATATCGGTGACGCGATCATCCTCGGGCGGCTGTTCGAGGTGATGTTCGAGCAGGGCGTGGTGCTGGTCGCCACCTCCAACCAGCCGCCCGAGCAGCTCTATGCGGACGGCTTCAACCGCCAGCGTTTCCTGCCGGCGATCGCCGCGATCAACCGCTGCATGCAGGTGGTCAACCTCGACGGCGGCGAGGATCACCGCTTGCATCCGGGTGCCGGCTTGCAGCGTTACTGGCTGGCCCAGGCCGGGCAGCCAAGTGCCCTGGAGGCGGTTTTCCGGCAGTTGGCGGGAGACGATGCCGGCTCCTGCGAACCGGTGAGCCTGGCGCACCGCCCGATCGCCGTGGTGCGGCGCAGCGCACGGGTGCTCTGGAGCCGTTTCGACGACCTGTGCAAGGGGCCGCTGGCGGCCTACGACTTCATCGTGCTCTGCGACCAGTTCGATGCAGTGCTGCTGAGCGGCGTGCCGAACATGAGCGCGCGCCAGGGCGAGGGCAAGATCGCCCGTGGCACCGAGGACGCGGCCGAGCAGGTGGCTGCCGGCGACCGCGAGCTGCCCAGGCTGTCGAAGCACGACGACGGCGCGCGGCGCTTCATCGCCCTGGTCGACGAGTGCTATGACCGCCAGGTGCCGCTCTACATCGAGGCCGAGGTGACGATGGATGCGCTGTACACCGAGGGCTACCTGGCCTTTCCGTTCCGCCGCACCCTGAGCCGGCTGAAGGAAATGCAGCTGCAGCGCTTCGGTCGCACGGCTGCGCCCGCGCCCGGCTGACCCGATGGCGACGAGGGCCGCCGGGTGCGCCATGCGCACCCGGCTCAGCCGAACCTAGAGAAAGCTCATCGCCCGCGATTCGCCGAGCAGGAAGCCGCGATTGGCCTCGGTGCAGGCGCGCAGGTATTCGCTGACCTGGGTGATGCGCTTGAGCCGGCGCAAGTCCTCGCGGTAGTAGATCCAGAACTGCCGGGTGACCTCCACCTGCTGCGGCAGCAGTTCCACCAGCCGCGGGTCCGGCCCGGCGAGGAAACACGGCAGGATCGCCAGCGCGCGGCCCTGCAGCGCCGAGAGGTACTGGGCGACCACGCTGGTGCTGCGCAGCTGGCTGCTGGCGTTAGGCACCACGCGCTCCAGATAGAGCAGCTCCGGGCTGAAGGCGAGGTCGTCGACGTAGGTGATGAAGCTGTGCCCGGCGAGGTCCTCCACCGAGCCGATCGGCGGATGCTGCGCCAGGTACTCGGCGGTGGCGTAGAGGCGCAGGTTGTAGTCGCACAGCTTGGAGCAGACATAAGGCCCGCGCTCCGGGCGTTCCAGGGTGATGGCGATGTCCGCCTCGCGGCGCGACAGGCTGATGAAGTGCGGCACCGGCAGCAGGTCGATGGAGATGTTCGGGTAGACGTCCTGGAAATGGCTCAGCTGCGGCGCCACGAAGAAGCTGCCGAAACCCTCGGTGGAGCCGATCCGCACATGCCCGGACAGTGCCAGGCTGGCCCCGGAAACCTGCTCGCAGGCGGCCTGCAGGGTGCTTTCCAGCGACTCCGCGTAGCCCAGCAGGTGCAGGCCCTCGGGGGTCAGCACGAAGCCGGCCGAGCGCGACTTCTCGAACAGCAGCGCGCCCAGCGCCTTCTCCAGCGCGCGGATGCGCCGCGACACCGTCGTGTAGTCCACGTTGAGGCGCCTGGCGGCGTTGCTGGCGGTGCGTGTGCGCGCCACTTCGAGGAAGAACTTGAGGTCGTCCCAGTTCATCTGACTGGCGAGCATGAGATTTTTTTGCATATCCAACCGGTGCTTTTGTTCTGACTTATCGGAAGTTTGCACACCTATACTCGAAGCCGGTCGCTGCTACCAGCCGCTTCCGTGACCTTGCAAAGCCCTAACGACAAAAACAATAGAGCAGGCAACCATGAACGAATCGCTATCGACAGGTGGCCGATCCGGCCGCAAGCATTACCGCATCGCCGGTCTCGCCAGCATGGCGGGTACCACCATCGAGTGGTACGACTTCTTCCTCTACGGCACCGCCGCGGCGCTGGTCTTCAACAAACTCTTCTTCCCCGCCCTCGACCCCATCACCGGTGTGCTGGCCGCGTTCGCCACCTACGCCGTGGGCTTCATCGGCCGGCCGCTGGGCGGCATCATCTTCGGCCACTTCGGTGACCGCATCGGGCGCAAGTCGATGCTGATGATGACGCTGATGATGATGGGCATCCCGACCATCGCCATCGGCCTGATTCCCACCTACGAACAGATCGGCTACTGGGCCGCGGTGATCCTTGTGCTGATGCGCTTCCTGCAGGGAATGGCGGTCGGCGGCGAGTGGGGCGGCGCCGTGCTTATGGCGGTGGAACACGCGCCCGAAGGCAAAAAGGGCTTCTACGGCAGCCTGCCGCAGACCGGCGTCGGTGCCGGCCTGGTGCTGTCCTCGCTGGCCATGGGCGCGGTGGCGACCCTGCCCGAGGAGCAGATGATGAGCTGGGGCTGGCGCCTGCCGTTCCTCGCCAGCGTGGTGTTGCTCGGCGTTGGCTGGCTGATCCGCGTGAAGGTCGCCGAGTCGCCGGACTTCGAGAAGCTCAAGGAGCAGAAGCGCGAAGTCCGCGTGCCGCTGTTCGAGGTGGTGCGCAAGTACCCGCGCGCGACCCTGACCATCATCGGCGCGCGCATGGCGGAGAACGCCTGGTTCTACATGGCGGTGACCTTCGCCCTGGCCTACGCGGCCAACCAGCTGAAGATTCCCCGCGCCGAGGTGCTGCACGCGATCACCGCGGGCGCGGCGATTTCCCTGCTCACCATGCCGTTCTGCGGCTGGCTGTCGGACAAGGTCGGCCAGAAGCGCCTGTACTTCGCCGGCCTGCTGCTGCTCTGCGCGTTCGTCTATCCGTTCTTCAGCATGCTCGGCACCCGCGAGCCGCTGCTGGTCTGGTGGGCGATGGTGCTGGCGGTGGGCGTGGTCTTCCCGATCCTCTACGCGCCCGAATCGCTGCTCTTCGCCCGGCAGTTCCCGGCCGAAATCCGCTACAGCGGCATCTCCCTCGCGGTGCAGGTGGCCGGCGTTCTAGGCGGCGGCTTCGCCCCGATGATCGCCACCTCGCTGCTCGGCGCGGCCGACGGCAGCCCGCGCTACGTGGTCGCCTACCTGATCGGCATGGGCGTGGTGGCGCTGTTCTGCACGGCGCTGATGCAGGGCGACCGGGCCGCCATCGACAACATGAAACCGGCGCAGTCGCGCCGCGCATCGCCGGCGCTGGATACGCCCTGAGCGGCCGACGCCTCCTTCCTGCGCGGTGAGCCGCGCAGGTTTCGCACAACGACAGTCAGGACATCGACCATGAGCACCAGCATTCCCAACGTCAAACTCCTCATCGGCGGCGAGCTCGTCGAGTCGCGCACCACGCAATGGCGCGACGTGATCAACCCGGCGACCCAGGAAGTCCTGGCGCGGGTGCCGTTCGCCACGCCCGAGGAAATCGAGGCCGCGGTGAGCAGCGCCAAGCAGGCCTTCAAGACCTGGCGCAAGACGCCGATCGGCGCCCGCTCGCGGGTCTTCCTCAAGTACCAGCAACTGATCCGCGAAAACATGAAGGAACTCGCGGCGATCCTCACCGCCGAACAGGGCAAGACCCTGGCCGACGCCGAGGGCGATGTGTTCCGCGGCCTGGAGGTGGTCGAGCACGCCGCCGGGATCGGCAACCTGCAACTGGGCGAACTGGCCAACAACGTCGCCGGCGGGGTGGACACCTATACGCTGATGCAGCCGCTGGGCGTCTGCGCCGGGATCACCCCGTTCAACTTCCCGGCGATGATCCCGCTGTGGATGTTCCCGATGGCCATCGCCACCGGCAACACCTTCGTCCTCAAGCCCTCGGAGCAGGACCCGATGGTGACCATGCGCCTCGCCGAGCTGGCGTTGCAGGCCGGCGTGCCGGCCGGCGTGCTCAACGTCATCCACGGCGGCGTCGATGCGGTGAACGCGATCTGCGACCACCCGGACATCAAGGCGGTGTCGTTCGTCGGTTCCACCAAGGTCGGCACCCACGTCTACAACCGTGCCAGCCAGGCCGGCAAGCGCGTGCAGTGCATGATGGGGGCGAAGAACCACGCCATCGTCATGCCCGACGCGCACAAGGAGCAGACCCTCAACAACCTCGCCGGCGCCGCGTTCGGCGCGGCCGGGCAGCGCTGCATGGCGCTGTCGGTGGCGATCCTGGTGGGCGAGGCGCAGCAATGGCTGCCGGAGATGGTCGCCAAGGCGCAGACGCTGAAGGTCAGCGCCGGCGTGGAGCCGGGCACCGACGTCGGCCCGCTGGTCTCCTGCGCGGCGCTGGATCGCGTCAGCAGCCTGATCGAGCGCGGCGTTGCCGAAGGCGCCCAGCTCGCCCTGGACGGCCGCAACCCGTCCGTCAGCGGTTATGCCGACGGCAACTTCGTCGGCCCGACGATCTTCTCCGGCGTCACTCCGCAGATGAGCATCTACAAGGAAGAAATCTTCGGCCCGGTGCTCTGCGTGATGCACGCGGCGACCCTGGACGAAGCCATCGAGATGATCAACGCCAACCCCAACGGCAACGGCACCGCCATCTTCACCCGCTCCGGCGCGGCGGCGCGGCACTTCCAGGAAGAGATCGACGTCGGCCAGGTGGGCATCAACGTGCCGATCCCGGTGCCGGTGCCGATGTTCTCCTTCACCGGCTCGCGCGCCTCCAAACTCGGCGACCTCGGCCCCTACGGCAAGCAGGTCGTGCAGTTCTACACGCAGACCAAGACGGTCACCCAGCGCTGGTTCGACGAAAGTGACGTGGGCGGCGCGGTGAACACCACCATCACGCTGAAATAACCTTCGACGTCCTCTCCTACGGGAGAGGGCCGGGCGAGCGCGCCTGTCCGGCGCGCTCGCACACGCACACTCAAGAGGCATCCACCATGAACATCGGTTTTCTCGGTCTCGGCAACATGGGCGGGCCCATGGCGCGCAACCTGCTCAAGGCCGGTCACGCGCTCAGCGTCTTCGACCTCTCCGCCACCGCGGTGGCGGCGGCGGTCGAGGCGGGCGCGACGGCCGTGGCATCGCCCGCCGAACTGGCGCAGCGCAACGTCGAAGTGATCATCACCATGCTGCCGGCGTCGCCCCACGTGAAGGCGGTCTACCTCGGCGAAGACGGGCTGCTGGCCCACGTCCGCCCCGGCGTGCTGCTGATCGACTGCTCCACCATCGACCCGATCAGCGCGCGGGAGGTGGCCAAGGCCGCCATCGAACACGGCAACCCGATGCTCGATGCGCCGGTGTCCGGCGGCACCGGCGGCGCCGAGGCCGGCACCCTGACCTTCATGGTCGGCGGCAGTGCCGGGGATTTCGCCCTGGCGCAGCCGCTCCTGGCGGCGATGGGCAAGAACATCGTGCATTGCGGCGACAGCGGCAACGGCCAGGTGGCGAAGGTGGCCAACAACATGCTGCTGGGCATCTCGATGATCGGCGTGGCCGAGGCGATGAGCCTGGGCGTGGCGCTGGGCATGGACGCCAAGGTGCTGGCCGGGGTCATCAACACCTCCAGCGGGCGTTGCTGGAGTTCGGACACCTACAACCCGTTCCCCGGCGTGCTGGAGAACGCCCCGGCCTCGCGCGGCTACAGCGGCGGTTTCGGCAGCGACCTGATGCTCAAGGACCTTGGCCTGGCCACCGAAGCGGCGCGCGCGGTACGCCAGCCGGTGCTGCTCGGCGCCCTGGCGCAGCAGCTCTACCAGGGCTTCAGCCTGCAAGGCCACGGCGGCCTGGACTTCTCGGCGATCATCGAGCTGTACCGCAAGCCGGAGTGACGACGGGCGCGAAGCGGCCCGCGGGCTTCAGCCGCAGCGATGCAGCCGGCGCCAGGCCTGCGGCGTGATACCGGTCTCGCGGAGGAAGGTGCGGCTGAAGTGCGACTGGTCGCAGAAGCCGTGCACGTGGGCTATGCGGGTCAGCGATTCGTCGGTGGCGAGCATCATTTCCCGCGCCGCCTCGATGCGCCGGCGGGCCACGTAGAGCAGCGGCGGGCTGCCGAAGGCCTGTTTAAAGGCACGGGTGAAATGGCTGACGCTGAGCGTGAGCAGCGCGGCCAGCTCGCGGGTGCGGATGGCGCAATCCAGGTGCTCGTCGATGTAGCTGGAGAGCCGCCTGACCTGCCAGCCGGCGAGGCCGCCACGGCTGTCGCCGCTGTCGAAATCGGCATCGCGACGCAGCAGTGCGATGGCGCGGGTCAGGCTGCGGCAGGCGGCTTCGCGGTCGCTGTGCAGCGCCAGACCGGCGTCGTCGAGCAGGCCGAGCACCGTGGCGATGGGGCCGCCGGGGAAGGGCAGGATGGCGTTCCTGGGCATCGGCGTGCTCCGCTGGCTATGAACGGCGCTCGAAGGGGCGCCTCTGCCAGGGATGATGCGGGGGTGAGCGCGGTGCTAACAGACCACGACGAGGCGCTCGCTGACGACACGAAAGTGGGGGCCGATCAGAGCTCGATGATGCCGCGCTGGATACCGATGGTGACCGCGTGGGTGCGGTTGTTGGCGCTCAGCTTGTCCATGATGCTGCGCAGATGGCCCTTGATGGTGTCCTCGGAAATCCCCAGCTCGTTGGCGATCTGCTTGTTCGCCGCGCCTTGCGCCACCCGTTGCAGCACTTGCAGTTCGCGCGGGCTGAGGGCCTCCTGGCCGAGGGATTCCGCCAGCTCGGCGGCGATCTCCGCGGGAAAGTGCCGGCGCCCGGCGGCCAGCGCGCGGATCGCCTCCACCAGTTCCTTGCGCAGCGTGCTTTTCAGCAGATAGCCCTGGGCCCCGGCCTTGATCGCGTGCAGCGCGCGCACGTCGCCCCGGTAGGTGGTGAGGATGGCGATGCGCGCATCGGGGAACTCCGCGCGGATCGCCCGGATCGCCTCGATACCGTTCATTTCCGGCATCTGCAGGTCCATCAGGGTCACGTCCGGGCGCTGCGCGCGGAAGCGTTCCAGGGCTTCGCTGCCATCGCCGGCTTCGCCGACCAGGTGGATGTCGGGCTGCTGGTCGAGTACCGCGGCGATACCCTCGCGCAGCAGCGGATGGTCGTCGACGACCAGCACGCGAATGTCTCCGGTGACCGCAGTCATGCTCAGCTCCTCGGATGAATCAGGTAATGCAGCCAGCGCCGCCAGCGCCGCGGTGTGCGCCGGTAGGCGAGGGTGGCGGGCAGGCTCAGGCGGACCTCGCTGCCCTGCGCCACGGCACTGCGGATATCCAGTTCGGCACCGATTTTCTGCGCGCGTTCGTGCATGCCCCGGAGTCCCCAATGGTCCGGGCGGCCGGTCGGGCCGAGGTACTCGGCGGCGATGCCGCGCCCGTCGTCGGCGATGCTCAGCACGAAGCGCCGCGGGGTGTAGTGGATGACCACGCTGACGTGGCTCGCGTCGGCGTGGCAGAAGGCGTTGGCGATGGCCTCGCGGCCCATCCGGTAGGCCTCGTCGCGCACCAGCGGGCGCAGGTCGTGCGGGCGACCGCGGACCTTCACGGCGAAGACGATGGCCGGGTCGTGTTCCAGTTCCTCGTCGAGCGCCTCGAAGGCGGTGGCGAGGTCCGCCACCGCGAGGCTGCGCCGGCGCAGGTTGCGCACCCGTTCGCGGCCTTCGGCGAGTACCTGGTCGGCGCGGTCCAGCGCACGCTCCATGCGCTGTCGCACCGGCTGGTCCTCGGCGAGGCTTTCCGCCGCGGCCTGGAAGTGCAGCATCAGCCCCTGCACGCCTTGCAGGAGGGTGTCGTGCAACTCGCGGGCGATGCGTTCGCGTTCGGCGTGGCGTTCCTCCAGGCGTGCGCGCAGCGTCTCGGCGGCGCGCCGCAGGCGGCTCCGGTAGAAGGCCCAGAACAGGCCGACCAGCGCGGCGCCGAAGAGGATCAGGAACAGCGGGCGCTGGTAGAACACCGGGGCGATGCTGAAGCTCAGCTGCGCTTCCTGCTCGGCAGGTACGCCGTCGGCATTCGCCGCATCCACGCGGAAGCGGTAGTCGCCGGCGCGCAGGCCGGTGTAGATCGCCTGGCGCTGGCTGCCGGCGTAGTGCCAGTCGCGGTCGTAGCCATCGAGGCGGTAGCGAAAGTGCAGCCCCTCGGGCATCGACAGGCTGAGCGCCGTGTAGTCGATCATCACCCGTCCGCTCTGCGCCGGAAGTTGCAGCGCACGGTTGCCGGAGAGGCGCACGCCGTCGACGTCCAGCGATTCGATCAGCACCCGCGGCGGCGCATCCTCGGCGTCGTGCTGCGCCGGGTCGATCCAGACCACGCCGTTGCTGGTGGAGAACCACAGCCGGCCGTCGCCGCTGCGCACCGCGGTGGGTAGCGGGAGTACCTGATAGGGGTCGTTGGCGAGCCCTCCGAGGAGGTCGTAGGCGCGGTAGCGCAGGCGCGCTTCGGGATCGGCGATGACGGTCTCGATGTCCTCGGCGGCGAGCCTGAAAATGCCGCCGCGGGCATGCAGCCAGAGGTCTTCGCCCGCTGCCGTGGGCACCGCGAGGACCGCGTAGATGTTGCCGAACAGCTCGCCATCGGGTAGCCGCAGGCTGTGGAAATGCGTCCCGTCGAACCAGGCCAGGCCGCGTTCTCCGGCGACCCACGGACGCCGCGACTGCACTTGCAGGGCGGTGACGTGGCCGATTTGCAGGCCGTCCTTCTCGCCCCACTGGCGTTCCTCGGCGCCGTGGCGGGTGACGATCAGGTTGTCGCGGTAGCCGAACCACAGGCTGCCATCGGCGCCACGGGCGGCGCTCACCGGCATCTTCTGGCTGGCCAGCGCAGTGGGCGCGGGTTGTTCCTGCCAGGCGCCGTCGTGCAGCCGGAACAGGCCGAGGCGGTTGAGCGAGACCCAGAGATCGCCCGCGTCGTCGCGCACCATCGCGCGCACCGAGGAATCCGACGCCTGCCGGGTCGGCAGGGCGGCAACTTTTTCAAGACGCTCGCCCCGGGAGCGCCAGATGCCGTTCGGGCCGCCCATCCAGACGTTGCCCTCGGCGTCGCTCATCGCGCTGGTCACCGGCGGCGGCAGGTCGAGCTGGCTCAACCGGCCCTGCGCCAGGCGCAGCGCCGGACGGTTGCTGCTGCCGGCCCAGAGGCTGCCGTCGGCGCCCGGCGCGAGGGCGAAGTTGAGCGCCTCGCGCGGCAGCGGCGCGGACTGCACGTTGCGTTGGCGAAAGCGGTCGAGGCCGGCGCTGCTGCCGACCCAGAGGTTGCCGTCACGGTCCTGCAGCAGCGGCCAGAGGTAGTCCGAGCTGAGCCCGTCGCGGGTGGTGAAGCGCTCCAGGGCGCTGCCGCTGCGGGCGGGATCGAACAGTTGGTTGGGTTCGGCGGCATGCTGCAGGCCGTTGCCCAGGGTGCCGATCCACAGCCCGCCCTGCTCATCGAAGAGCAGGCCGTTGGCGGCCAGCGACATCGGCGCGGTCTGTGACACCGGCCGGCCGTCCTCCAGCGTCAGCCGGTGCAGGGCTCCACCGTAGCGCTCGGCGACCCAGATCGAGCCGTCGGCGGCCTGGGTCATCTGGCTGGCCCAGCCGAGCGCCAGGCGACTGTCGACGAAGGCATGCGCGCCCACCGGCAGGTAGTAGAGGCAGTCCTCGCTGGCGGCCCAGACGCGGCCTTCGCGGTCGACCAGCACGGCGCGGGCGTTGTCGGGGAAGCGCCAGTCGGCGCCGACGGTTTCCCAGCGCGTGCCGTCGAAACGCGCCAGGCCGTCGTTGGCGGCGGCCCAGAGCACGCCGTCCTGGCCGCGGGCGAAGCCATAGACCACGCCGCCCGGCAAGTCGGTGGCGGGAGCGTAGTGGGTGGTGCCCTGGCTGCCGATGAACTGCACGCCGCCGGCGCGCAGGCCGACCCAGAGGCCGTCGTCGCCGGCCAGCAGCGCCGAGACGATGCCCAGGCGGTTGCCGTTCGGCGCCTGGTAGCGAACGAAGCGGAAACCGTCGAAGCGGTACAGCGAGTCGTTGGTGCCCATCCACAGGTAGCCGTCGCGGCTTTGCACCAGCGCGCCGACCTGGCTCGGGCCGTCGTCGCTGGTGGTCCAGCGCCGGTGCTCCAGCTGTTCCAGCCCGCGCGGCGTGGCGCAGGCCAGGCCGCTGGCGACCAGCAGGAGCAGCAGCCAGCGCCCGCGCAGGCGCTCGCCGCACGCGACCAGAGCGTGCAGGGCCGTCCAGAGGCGGTGCAGCGATGTCATTTCACACGGGTTCCTTCTGCTCAGAAACAGTCGGCCTGGCTTTGTGCCCATTCCAGGGCGTAGTCGGCCACCTCCTGCCAGCCGGCTTCGGCGATCAGCCAATGACTGCGACCGGGAAAACAGCGGTAGGTGCTGACCGCGACCGAGCGGCGATGGCGGCGGAAGACGGCGGCGACGGTGGAGGCGTGGATAGTACGATCATTTTCGCCGGCGATGAGCAGCAAGGGCGCGCGGCGATCGTTGCCGAAGTCGATCCGGGTGCCGATGCCGAGCGCCGCCTCGAGCAGCAAGCGGCCGGGCGCCGGCGCCACCTGCCGCTGGTATTCGCGGTGGCGTTCGGCGGCGTCGAGGGTCTGCGCGGCGTGGCGGGCGAATTGTGCCTCGCTCAGCGGCACGATCCGCCAGGCGCGGGTCAGCAGCGGCAGCAGGCGGACCAGCGCGGCGAGGCCGGGCAGCACGCCACGCGGCGATGCCGGGGCGATGGCGATGCCGGCCGAACCCAGGCCGCGATCCAGCAGCACCTGGACGAAGAGCCCGCCGTAGCAGTGGCCGACCAGCAGCGGCGGGTGCGGCAGCGCTTCGATCAGCGCCTGGTAGTGGGCGAGGATGCGGCCGACCCCCAGGTTGCCCAGGGCCGCCGGTGGCGCCTCGCGCAGCCGCTGCGCCGGGATGTCCTCCAGCGACGGCCAGGACGGCGCCAGGCAGGTGTAGCCGCAGGCCGCGAAGCGCTGGGCGAAGCGCTCCCACACGCGCGGCGTGAGCCAGGCGCCGTGGATGAACATCACGATTCCGCTCATGCCGGTCCTCCGCCGTGTCGAGTCGCGGACAGTCTGGGCACATCCACGGCCGCAGCGCTTGGACGGATGTGCGGCGCCTGGCATCCAGCGATCTTCGCGCGGTGGCCTCGGTTCATCTCCGTCCTGCGCACAGGTCGTACTACTTGCGCCTTGCTCCGAGGGTCGCGGCTCTTTCGCCTCGCGCCGACCTCTCGTTCCGCGCGCGGCGAAAGCAGCAGCCAGGCAGCGCCAAGGAACCGTATGGCGCGGGCCGGGCGGTTTCGATAATCGCCTCCGACACGACTGAGCCAACAGTCGCCCCAGCAGCGGAGAGCGCCATGCACAACAACAAGAGAGTCCCAGCCCGGTTCCTGCAACTTGCCCTTGGCGCGTCCGTCGCCCTGGGCATGGCCCAGCAGGCCGCCGCCGAGATCGTCCTGTACGACAAGGACGACACGACCTTTTCCACCGACGGCTACATCAACGCCTTCTATGTCAGCAGCGATGTCGACCGCGAAGGCGAGCAGTTCGACCGCCGCCAGTCGCGGGTCAAGATGGGCTTTCTGCCGAACTGGCTCGGCTTCAACTTCGGCAAGCAGGTGGACGACCTCAAGCTGGGCGGCCGCGCGTCGTTCTGGGTGACCATCAACGACAGCGAAACCAACGGCACCGACACCGCCATCGACGTCCGCCAGTTCTACGGCACGGTCTCCAACCCGGAGTGGGGCGAGGTGCTGGTGGGCAAGGACTTCGGGCTGTTCTCGCGCTCGAACATCTTCCTCGACGAACTGCTCGCCGGTTACGGCAACGTCAGCGACACCCTCGGCCTGGTGGACGGGACCGGCGTGTCCTTCGGCAACATCGGCACCGGTTACCCGTATCCGTTCCCGACCTCGCAGATCACCTACCGCAACAACAACCTCGCCGAGGGCCTGCGCGTCGCGGTGGGCATCATGGACCCGGTGGACACCAACGACGACAGCGCCGTCGGCAAGTCCTACCAGGAGGAGCCGCGCCTGGAGTCGGAAGTCAGCTATCAGTTCCAGCTTGGCGGCTCGACCATCTACACCTGGATCAACGGCGGCTACCAGACCTCGGAAAACACCGACGACACGGTGGACGACGTCACCTCCAAGGGTCTCGGCTATGGCGTGCAGGCGAAGATGGCGGGCTTCTCGGTGACCGCTTCGGGCTTCCAGGCCAAGGGCATCAACCCGTTCTTCAACAACAACGCCGGCGAGGCGACGCTGCGCGAGATCGACAGCGACGGCTACCTCCTGCAGGGCTCCTACACCTGGGGCAAGAACCGTCTGGCGCTGTCCTATGGCAAGACCGAGGACGACGGCAACGGCCTCGGCTCCGCGGCCGACTACGAGACCCGCGGGATCGCCTACTTTCGCACCATCAACGACAACCTGAAGCTGGTCGCCGAGTACAACCAGTACCAGATCGATGGCGAGGACGGCAGCGGCCTGGACGAAGACACCGACACCCTGGCGGTCGGTGCGGTGCTCAGCTGGTAAGCCGCTTCACCGGCCCGGCCGCGCCGGGTCGCGCAGGACGGGCGGGTCGCGCACGAGCGGGCCCGCCTTTTTCATGAGCATGGAAAAAGGAGCATGACCTCGATGGGACTCTGGAGCGCTTACAGCCAGGATTTCCTCCTCTGGCTGGCCATCGGCACCACCCTGGTGTTCGCCCTGCCGATCTTCTGCGTGCCGCTGCACTGGGCACGCCTGATGGGCTGGGCGGTACCGGACCAAACCCACCTGGCGATCTACTTCGGACGTTGCCTGGGTGCCTTCATCCTCATCGTCGAGGCGCTGATGATGCGCGCCGCGCTGACCGGTGAGGCGCTGCACACCACCTATGAAGTGCTCGCGGCGGTCGCCACGTCGATGATCGTGGTGCACGTCTATGGCGCGCTGCGACGCATCCAGCCGCTCAGCGAAACCCTGGAGACCGGTTTCTACGCCGGCATGCTGGCGCTGACCCTGCTGTGCTGGCCGGCCGCGGCCTGAGCGGGCGCTACCTTCGGATGAGAGCCTTCGCGACCCAAGTAGCATGGGGCCTGGCGCGGGGGCTTTCTAGAATGACCGAAACGGCAACGGGTGTTCGTGAGGTGGGCCGATGCGGCATGGGGAAAGTGAAAGCGTGGTCACCGCCGTTTCACACGCGCGCGAGGCGGAAGCGGTGGCCCAGGACCTGGCGCGCCAGCTGATCCATCCCCACCTGGGCTTCGTGCTGTTCTTCTGCTCGGCGGAATATGACCTGGCCGCGCTCGGCCCGGCGCTGGAGCAGTACTTCGGTGGCATCGAGCTGGTCGGCTGCACCAGTGCCGGCGAGATCACGCCGCTCGGCTACGGGCGCAACTGCGTCAGCGCGGTGGGTTTCGACTACCGCAGCTTCTCCGTCGCCAGCGCGCTGATCGACCAGATGGAGCGCTTCAGCCTGCTCGACGCGCAGCGCCTGGTGGAACGCCTGGTGGCGGGCTGCCGGAGCAATTCGCTGGCGCCGATCAAGGACCACAGCTTCGCCCTGACGCTGCTCGACGGTCTCTCCAGTCGCGAGGAAATCGTCCTCGCAGCCCTCAGCGCGGCGCTGGGCAGCATCCCGCATTTCGGCGGTTCGGCCGGCGACGACAACCACCTGACGCACACCCACGTCTACTACGGCGGCCGCTTCCATTCCGGCGCGGCGGTGGTGCTGCTGGTGAACACCGCGCTGGACTTCGAGGTGTTCAGCACCCACCACATCCTGCCCAGCAGCGAGAAGCTGGTGGTCACCGACGCCGACAGCGCAACCCGCCGGGTCTACGAGCTGAACGCCGAGCCGGCGGCGAAGGAATACGCGCGCTGGATCGGCGTGCCGGTGGAGGCCCTCGATCACCGCCTGTTCGCCGCCCATCCGCTGGCGGTGAAGGTCAACGAGCACTACTTCGCGCGTTCCATCCAGCGTGTCCACGACGACCTCAGCCTGAGTTTCTATTGCGCCGTGGAGAACGGCATCGTGCTCACCGGAATGAGCCCCGGCCCGTTACTGCCGAACCTGCAGGCGCTGTTCGAGCGCCTGGAGAAGCGCCTCGGGCCGCCCCTGCTGACCATCGGCTGCGACTGCTTCCTGCGCCGCCTGGAGATCGAGAGCGACGGCGGCGTCGAGCAGACCGGGGAATTCCTCCGCCGCCAGCAGGTGATCGGCTTCAACACCTACGGGGAGCAGTTCAATGGCATGCACATCAACCAGACCTTCACCGGGGTCGCCATTGGACGTCGAGCCGGCCATGGACGCGGCTGACTGCGCGGCGCGGGTCGCCGAGCTGGAGCGCGAGATCCATCGCCTGAAGCGGATCAACGCCGCGCTGATCGAACGCGTCGAGTCCAGCGCCGCGCGCCGCGAGGGCGCCTACGCGGCGTTCCAGCATTCGGTGGTGCTGGCCGAGCAGGTGCGCGAACGCACCGATGCGCTGAACCAGGCGATGGCCGAACTCACCGCCAGCAACCAGCTGCTGCGCGACGCCCGCCAGCGTGCCGAGACCGCCCACCAGTACCTGGTGGACGCCATCGAAAGCATTTCCGACGCCTTCGTGCTGTTCGACAAGGACCAGCGCATCCTCCTGTTCAACAGCCGCTTCAAATCGTTCTGGGCCGGCACCCGCGCGCGCATCGCCAGCGGCATGCGCCTGTCGGAGATTCGCCGCCTGGCCCAGGGCAGCGGGCTGATCGCCGAGGAGCAGCGCGGCAGCGAGACCGAGCACAGCGTCTATCGCCTGCACGACGGGCGCTGGATGCAGGTCAGCGAGCGGCCGACCCGCGAGGGCGGGCTGGTGATCCTCTACACCGACATCACCGAACTTAAGCTCAGCGAGACCGCGCGCCGCGAGCAGGCCCTGGCGCAGAAGTCGCGGCTGCTACAGCGCGCGGTGGACAACCTGTCCCAAGGCATGGCGATGGTCGGCGCCGAGGGCACCCTGGAGCTGTGGAACCACCGCTTCCTCGACCTCTGCGGGCTGGCGCCGATCCAGGCGCACCGGCCGTTCGCCGAGGTCATGGCGGACAGCGAACTGGCCTTGCTCACGCCGGACACCCGCGACGCCGAGGGGCGCCCGGTGCAGGAACTGGAGCAGCGCCTGTTCGACGGCCGGGTGCTGGAAGTGCGCACCCACGCGCTGCCCACCGGCGGCTTCGTCAACACCTTCACCGACATCACCGAGCGCTACCGCCACGCCGAGGCGCTGAGCGAGAGCGAACGCTGGATTCGCCTGATCACCGACCACGTGCCGGCACTGATCGCCTACCTGAACGCCGACCTGATCTACGAGTTCACCAACAAGGTCTACGAGGAGTGGTACCGCTGGCCGCGCGGCGGCATGCTCGGCCAGAGCCTGCGCGAGGTTCACAACGAGGAGCACTGGCTGCGCCTGGAGCCCTACGTGGAGCGCGCGCTGTCCGGCGAAAGCGTGACCTTCGAGGTGGCCGAGACCAACCTCGCCGGGCAGGAGCGCTACATGCTGCGTTCCTACGTGCCGAACCTGGCCAACGGCGAGGTGGTGGGGATCTTCGTGCTGATCCGCGACATCACCGAACGCCGGCGTACCGCCGAGGCGCTGCACCTGGCGTATCAGAACCTCGAGCAGCGGGTGCGCGAACGCACTGCCGAGCTGACCACCCTCAACGACCAGCTGTTGCGCGAGATCGGTGAGCGCAGCCGCGTCGAGCTGCGCCTGCGCGAAGCCAAGGCCGAGGCCGAACAGGCCAACCTGTCGAAGACCAAGTTCCTCGCCGCGGTCAGCCATGACCTGCTACAACCGCTGAACGCTGCGCGGCTGTTCACCAGTGCGCTGCTGGAACGGCGCGAGCAGGCGGTCAGCGCGACCCTGGTGCGCAACATCAGCAATTCGCTGGATGACGTGGAAAGCCTGCTCGGCACCCTGGTGGACATCTCCAAGCTCGACGCCGGGGTGATCAAGGCGGAGATCGCGCCGTTCGCCGTGGGCGACCTGCTCGACAACCTCGCCGTGGAGTTCCGCCAGGCGGCGCTCAGCGAAGGGCTGCAGCTGCACTTCGTGGCATGCTCGGCGACCGTGCGCAGCGACATCCAGCTGCTCGCGCGCATCCTGCGCAACCTGCTCAGCAATGCCATCCGCTACACGCCTGGCGGACGCATCCTGCTGGGTTGCCGGCGGCGTCGGCAGAGCTTGTCGATCGAGGTCTGGGACACCGGCGTCGGGATCGCCGAGGACAAGCTCAAGGAGATCTTCCAGGAGTTCAAGCGCGGCGATTCGCAGCGGCCGAACCAGGACCGCGGCCTCGGCCTCGGCCTGGCCATCGTCGAGAAGATCGCCGGCATGCTCGGCCATCGCATCCAGGTGCGCTCCTGGCCGGGGCGCGGCTCGTCGTTCGCCATCGAGGTGCCGCTGACCCAGCGCGCGCCGCGCGCGCGGGTGGCGCCGGAAAGCACCGAGGCGCTGCTCGAACGCCTCGTCGGCTCGCGGGTGTGGGTGCTGGATAACGACGCGGCGATCTGCGCCGGCATGCGCACGCTGCTCGAAGGCTGGGGGTGCCGGGTGGTCACTGCGCTGTCCGAGGAAGACCTGGCGCGGCAGGTGGACAACTACCACGCCGACGCCGACTTGCTGATCGCCGATTATCACCTGGACAACGGCCACAACGGCGTCGATGCCGTCGCCAGCATCAACGCCCGGCGCGGCGTGCCGCTGCCGGCGCTGATGATCACCGCCAACTACAGCAACGAACTGCGCCAGCAAATGCGCGACCTCGGCCACACACTCATGCACAAGCCGGTGCGGCCGATGAAGCTCAAGGCCGCGATGAGCCACCTGATCGAGCACGGCGCGCAACGCGTCGGCTGAGCTCCGGTGCGCACAGCGCACCCTACGGCACAGGCGTTCACCGGAACGATCGTAGGGTGCGCCGCGCGCACCGCCGGATAAGGCAGGGCCTCCAGTCCGTAGGGTGCGCCGTGCGCACCGCTTCAACGCGAGCACCCGCCAGCGCGCGACTCGGTAACGCGCAGTACGGCCGATGGACGCCGAGGGTATGCACGGCGCGTCCTGCATCGGCCGTGCTGGAGAGTAAGAACACCGGCGCTCAAGTTCGTAGGGTGCGCCGCGCGCACCGCCATGCGCGATATGGCGCACACGCCGCTGGCCACTGCCGACCTATGCTGGAACCCCGTCATTGGAGGAGGACATGGAATGTCCAACTACCGCCGTGCCCGCCAGGGTTCGCTGTATTTCTTCACCCTGGTCACCGAACAGCGCCGCCCGCTGCTGACTGACGCCCGTTGCCGCACGGCACTGCGCCAGGCCATCGAAGAGGTTCGTCGGCGCTATCCGTTCGCCATCCATGCCTGGGTGCTGCTTCCCGACCATCTGCATTGCATCTGGCAACTGCCGGCCGAGGACGACGACTTCGGCCGGCGCTGGTCGATCATCAAGCGCCGGGTCAGCCAGGCGCTGGGGCCGCCGGCGCCGGTGTATGCCAGCCGCTTCGTGCGCCGCGAAGGCGGGTTATGGCAACGGCGCTTCTGGGAGCACCGCATCCGTGATGAACAGGACTACCGCACGCACATGGACTATCTGCACGGCAACCCACTGAAGCACGGGCTGGTGGCTTCGGTGGCCGAATGGCCGTGGTCAAGCTTTCACCGGTTGGTCCGGGAGGGTGTGTATCCTGCGGACTGGGGTGGCAGCGCGGATGACGATGGCGTGTTTGGCGAGTGAGGTGCCCGTGGTGCGCACGGCGCACCCTACGGCGGAGCATTCACCCAACGATCCGCCGTGCGCACCGTTAGGCCTGGTAGGGTGCGCCATGCGTACCGCCGGGTAAGGTAGGGCGTGCACGAGCGGATCGGAGCGACGGCGTGTTTGGCGAGTGAGGTGCCCGTGGTGCGCGCGGCGCACCCTACGGCGGGGCGTTCACCCAACGATCCGCCGTGCGCACCGTTAGGCCTGGAAGGGCGGATCGGAGCGACGGCACATTCGGCGAGTGACGTGTGGCATTCACGCCCACGATCCGTAGGGTGCGCCGCGCGCACCGCCGGGTAAGGAGGGCGCCTGGGGTTGGCTAGCGTCGCAGGTAGGCGGCGAAGTCGATGTCGTTGGCCGAGAGGATCGCCTGGACGCGGTTGTGCACGTTGAGCTTGCGCAGGATCGCCGAGACGTGGGCCTTGACCGTGGTTTCGGCGATTTCCAGGTGGTAGGCGATCTGCTTGTTGGATTCGCCCTTGGCCATTCGTTCCAGTACCAGCAACTGCTTGCGCGTGAGCGCCTGGAGCAGCTCCGGCGAGATGTTGTGCTCGTCGTGCTGGCGCCGCTGCGAGGACTGCTTCTGCGTGCGGATGATGTCCGAGGGCAGGTAGACGTTGCCGTTGAGGATCTGCTCAATGGCGTCGGTCATCTGCGCGCGGGGCGAGGATTTCGTGATGAAGCCCACCGCGCCGTAGGTGATCGCCTGCAGCACGATCTGCTTGTCCTGCTCGGCGGAAACGATCACCACGGGGATCGTCGGCGCCTCGTTGCGCAGGTTGATCAGGCCGTTGAGGCCGTGCATGCCGGGCATGTTCAGGTCGAGCAGGATCAGGTCGAGGTCGTCGTGTTCCTGAGTCAGGCTCAGGGCGCTGTCGAGGTCGGCGGTCTCCATCACTTCACTGCCGGGAAAGCCGTCGCTGATGACGTTGTGGATGGCCTCGCGAAACAGCGGGTGATCGTCGGCGATCAGAATCTTGTACATGGCCTTTCACCTCATTCTTGTGATTATGGCGTGGCTACAGCGCAGGCTGATGGATCAGGGAAACGCCACCGGTTCGGCGGCTTGCAGCGGCAGGCCGGCCTGTTGCCAGGCGTCGATGCCGTCACGGTACCAATACAGGTTGCGGTAACCCAGGGCATGCGCGCGCTTCTGCGCGTTCCAGCCCAGCCAGCAATCGGAGCGGCAGTAGAACAGCAGCGGCCAGCCCGGATCACCGTGGCTGACGCGCGCCAGGTTGGTGCTGAAGTAGGTTTGCCAGGCGGCATCCAGCTCGCCGTCGCCGGTGTTCGCCAACCACAGGCTGCCGGGCAGGTTGGCGTGGGCTTCGTCTTCGATGAAGCGGCCATGCAGCCATTGCCGGCGATAGACGTCGATCAGCACGGTACGCGGCTCGCGGGCGAGCAACTGGCGCACGCCCTCGGTGTCGAGGGTCTGCGCGTGCTCGGCCTGGGCCGGCGTAGGACTGCGGTAATGGCCGAGGCGATAGCCCTCGGCGGAGAACAGCGCGGCGTCCTGGGCGGCGAACGCCGGGACGAACGCCGAGGCGGACAGCAGGCTGGCGAACAGCAGGGCGGCAAGGTGCGGCATCCGTGGGCACTCGTTCTTTTTATTGTGCCATTACATGCCAGCGGTCCTGCTTTGCAAATCCTACGTTAGAGATAAAAAACGGTACCAAAGTAGTAGTCAGCCGGCTTTGCGCAGCGCTGCGTGCTGCGGGTTGAAGCTGAGCACCGCGAGCAGGGCGAACAGCGCGGTGAGGCCCAGGCAGACGGCGAACGCCAGCGGGTTGAAGCGTTCGTAGAGGGCGAAGCGCACCAGTTCCACGGCATGGCTGAACGGGTTGAGCGCACACAGCCAGTACAGCCATTCGCTGGACTCGCGCATCTTCCACAGCGGATAGAGTGCGGAGGAGAGGAAGAACAGCGGGAAGATGACGAAATTCATCACCCCGGCGAAGTTCTCCAGCTGGCGGATGCCGTTGGACAGCAGCAGGCCGAGGGCGCTGAGCAGCAGCGCCGCCAGCAGCAGCGCCGGCAGCGCGGCGAGCAGGCCCCAGGCGGGCGGCTGCACGCCGTAGAGCCAGGCGATGGCGAGGAAGGCATACACCTGCAGCAGCGAAACGAGCGCGGTGGCGAGCAGCTTGGCGGCGAGCAGGAAGGCGCGCGGCAGCGGGCTGGTCAGCAGCACGCGCATGCTGCCCATCTCGCGGTCGTAGACCATCGACAGCGAGCCCTGCATGCCGTTGAACAGCAGGATCATGCAGGCGAGACCGGGGACGATGTAGGTCTCGTAGGTGATGTAGGTGTCGTAGGGCGCGATGATGGCGATGCCGAGCGCGGCGCGGAAACCGGCGGCGAACACCAGCAGCCACAGCAGTGGCCGCACCAGCGCGCTGAGGAAGCGCGAGCGCTGCAGGACGAAGCGCAGCCATTCGCGCAGGACGATCCCGCGCAGGCATTCCCAGTAGGCGTTCATGAGCGCCCCGCCGATGAGTCCTTGTAGGGTGCGCCGTGCGCACCGAGGCGATCACCGTTCGTCCCGGCGCGCACGGCGCCCCCTGCGGTCAGCTCGCGAAACGCTTCGGCCAATCCACTGTCCCCGGCAATTTCACGGGCGCTGCCATGGGTGACAAGCTGCCCCTGATGCAGCACCAGCAGGTCGTCATCGGCCTCCACTTCATCGAGCAGGTGTGTGGTCCAGAGCACGCTCAGCCCCTGCTCGCGGCACAGCGCGCGGACGTGCCGGTTGAGCGCCAGGCGGCTGGCCGGATCGAGCCCGGCGCTGGCCTCGTCGAGCAGCAGCAGGCGCGGCTGGTGGATCAGCGCGCGGGCCAGCGCCAC
>NZ_DEYR01000051.1:0-3326 GCF_002364635.1 Pseudomonas sp. UBA3153 | reverse complement strand
TGCAACGCCGCCAGCGCGCCGCCGGCGAACGCCTGCGCTATGCCTTCGCCGCCTGCCCGCTGGGCCTGCTGTTGCTCGCCGCCAGCGCACGGGGCGTTTGCGCGCTGCTGTTCGGCGACGACCGCGAAACGCTGCTCGCCGACCTGCGCCAGCGCTTCGCCGCCGCCGAACTGGAAGAAGACCCGAAGGGCCTCGGCGACTGGCTGGCGGCGACGCTGCGCCAGCTGGACGAGCCGGCACGCGCCGCGCATCTGCCGCTGGACCTGCGCGGTAGCGCCTTCCAGCAGCGCGTCTGGCAGGCCCTGCAGGCGATTCCCTCGGGGCAGACGCGCCGCTACGGCGAACTCGCCGAACAGCTCGGCAGCCACCCGCGCGCCATTGCCCGCGCCTGCGCCGGCAATCCGCTCGGTTTGCTGGTGCCCTGCCACCGCGTGGTCGGCGCCAGCGGCGCGCTCGGCGGCTACCGCTGGGGCGTGCCGCGCAAGGCCCTGCTGCTCGCCGCCGAAGCCGATGCCCGCGAGCGCAAGGGAAACTGAGCGCGTCGGCGTGGTCGGAAGACAAACCCGCACAGGATTCTCGCCATGCACGCACTCAAGCATTATCACGTCAGCTACCGCATCAACGGCCAGGACGCGTCCCTGGACATGCAGGAATTCGAGGAGCCGAGCCTGGACCAGGTACGCCTGCGGCTGATGCAGAAACACCAGGCCGAACCCCAGGTGACCACCGATGCGCCCTGGGAAGATCCGGTCTGCGACAGCGAATACAGCCGCATCGCCGAGCTGGGCATCAGCGACATCCGGGTCACGCCGAGACAGGCGTAGTTCCAGTGCGCCGCGCGCACCCCTACGAACCCAGGGCGCGCAGGGCGCCCGCCACCTAATGAGGAGATTGCCAATGAAAGCCATCGTCTTCGACGTGTTCGGCACCGTGGTCGACTGGCGTTCCAGCCTGATCGCGCAGTTCGCCGAGCTGGCGCGGGAAACCGGCCAGGCGATTCCCGGCGAGACCCTCGCCGATGAGTGGCGCGGGCACTACGCGCCTTCGATGGACCGCGTGCGCCGCGGCGAGCTGCCCTGGACGGTGCTGGACGACCTGCACCGGCAGAGCCTGGATCGGTTGCTCGAAGCCCACTCCCTGGCCTTCGACGAGGCGCAGCGGCAGCGCATCAACCGCTTCTGGCATCGGCTGGAGCCCTGGCCCGACAGCGTCGCCGGGCTCACGGCGCTGCGCCGGCACTACACCGTCGGCAGCCTCACCAACGGCAACCTCAGCCTGATGCTGGACGTCGCCCGGCATGCAGGGCTGCCGTGGAACGTACTGTTCTGCGCCGACCTGTTTCGCCACTACAAGCCCGACCGCGAGGTCTACCTCGGCGCCTGCGAGCTGCTCGGCCTGGCGCCCGAAGACGTCATGCTCTGCGCCGCGCACAACTCGGACCTGAGCGCGGCCCAGGCGCTGGGCTTGAAGACCGCCTTCATCCCACGCCCCCACGAGTACGGCCCGCGGCAGACCCGCGACCTGCAGGCCGAAGGCGACTGGGACTACGTCGCCAAGGACATCCTCGACCTGGCGATCCGCCTGCGCAGCGGCGATTCCGCGTAGGAAACGCCGAGCGCCGTCCGGTGGGTTACGCGGCGCGAGCGTTTGGCGGCGTATCTGTCGATCGCGTGCTCGCCGCTAACCCACCCTACGAAAGTCGCTCCGGCCCGTAGGGTGGGTTAGGCGCCTCACCCAATGCATCGGCCGCGCGACATCGCCACGGGCGCCGTAACCCACCAGGCGAGCTCTCGCCGAGCACCATCCGCTTCAACGCTCCAGAATCGCCGTAACGCCCTGCCCGCCCGCCGCGCAGATGGAGATCAGCCCGCGCCCGCTTTGCGCCGCGGCGAGCAGCTTCGCCAGGTTGGCGACGATGCGTCCGCCAGTGGCGGCGAACGGGTGCCCGGCGGCCAGCGAGCTGCCCTTGACGTTCAGCCGCGCGCGGTCGATGGCGCCCAGCGGCGCCTCCAGGCCAAGCCGGTCGCGGCAGTAGCCGGCGTCTTCCCAGGCCTTCAGCGTGCAGAGCACCTGCGCGGCGAAGGCTTCGTGAATCTCGTAGTAGTCGAAGTCCTGCAGCGTCAGCCCATTGCGCGCCAGCAGCCGCGGCACGGCGTAGACCGGCGCCATCAGCAGCCCTTCCCTGGCCTTGACGAAATCCACGGCCGCCGCCTCGCCGTCCCTGAAGTAGGCGAGGATCGGCAGGCCGCGCGCCCTGGCCCAGTCCTCGCTGGCCAGCAGCACCAGCGAGGCGCCGTCGGTGAGCGGCGTCGAATTGGCCGCCGTGAGGGTGCCGCGCGGGCCCTTCTCGAACACCGGTTTCAGCGTCGCCATCTTCTCCAGGCTGATGTCGGCGCGCAGGTTCTGGTCGCGGTTCAGGCCCAGGTAGGGCGTCAGCAGGTCGTCCTGCCAGCCCTCGGCGTAGGCGGCGGCGAGCTTGTGATGGCTGTCGTAGGCCAGTTGGTCCTGCTCGGCGCGGGGAATCGCCCACTCCTGCGCCATCAGCTCGCAGTGCTCGCCCATCGACAACCCGGTGCGCGGCTCGCCGTTGCGCGGCAGCGCCGGCTTGAGATGGCCGGGGCGCAGCTGCATGAACGGCATGAGCTTGTCGGCCGTGGATTTACCGCGGTTGGCCTGCAGGAGGATCTTGCGCAGCCCTTCGTTGACCCCGATGGGCGCGTCCGAGGTGGTATCGACGCCGCCGGCGATGCCGCTGTCGATCTGCCCGAGGGCGATCTTGTTGGCCACCAGGATCACCGCTTCCAACCCGGTGCCGCAGGCCTGCTGGATCTCGTAGGCCGGGGTTTCCGGCGCCAGGCGCGAGCCGAGCACGCATTCGCGGGTCAGGTTGAAGTCGCGCGAATGCTTGAGCACCGCGCCGGCGGCGACTTCGCCGAGGCGCAGGCCATGCAGGTTGTAGCGCTCGATCAGCCCCTCCAGCGCGGCGGTGAGCATGTCCTGATTGCTCGCGGTGGCGTAGGCGGTGTTGGATCGGGCGAAGGGAATGCGGTTGCCGCCAACGATGGCGACCCGGCGCAACGAAATCATGGCGAGGCTCCTGGTTGAGGCCGCGCCACCGCGAACGAGTGGCGGCGCGACGTGGTCCACTTTGGAGATTCAATGCAGGAGTCCGTTCCATGAGCGACCGTTATTTCACCTTCGCCAATTCCGCTCTCGGGCAGAAGCTGGTGGCCTCCCTCGGCCTGCCCTCGCCGGTGCCGCTGGAACGCTGGAGTTCCGGGCGCGGGCGCCCGGTGGACGGCGCGCTGCTGCTCGGCGGCGATGGC
>NZ_DEYR01000085.1:488-6585 GCF_002364635.1 Pseudomonas sp. UBA3153 | reverse complement strand
CCGATCTTGCGGCGTGCCGCTGATCAGCGCGAGGGCGGCATCGGGATCGGCGCGGCCGCGCAGCACGCTGTCCAGCGCCAGTTGTGGCAGCAGTATGCAGGCCCAGCGCATGTCCGCCTCAATGCCACGCCGCGAGCGGAATCGGCGCCGCGGCGGCGAGCCCGCCCCGGCACTTGAGCACGCGCAACTGCGCCGGGCGATTGTCCACCGCCAGGCGCAGCGCGGCCGGCGACGGATTGATCGCCTCGCGCAGCGGACGGTAGGCGAAGGCCAGGGTCTGACCGCTCTCGGCCGCCACCTGCAGCCGGCGCAGGGCACGGTCGTCGGCCTGCTGCGGCCAGCACAGCACCGCGCCGCAACTGCCGGAGCGCAGGCACTGCTCGGCGGCCCACAGGGCATCGCGCCCGCTCGCTTCGATCAACGCCAACTGGCGCAGGTCGACACCGGCGGCCAGCCAGGCTTGCGGATAGGGCAGGAAAGGCGGCGCCACCAGCACCACGCGCTCACCCTCGGCGGTCAGTCGCGCCAGGGTCGGCCAGAGCAGTTGCAGTTCGCCGATGCCCTCGGCGGCAATGAGAATTTCGCTGAGCGCCGCCTCCGGCCAGCCGCCGGCCGGCAGCACCGCGTCCAGCGCGGCATGCCCGGTCGGCTGCGCGATCGCCGGCCGGCTTTCCGCCTGGCCACGCCAGACCCGACGCTGGTCGAGCAGGCTGTCGAGGGCGACCGGCGCGGCGCTCATTCGCGGCGCACCAGGCCGCAGAACACGCCTTCGATGGCCAGCTCCTGGTCGTCGCGAACGACGATAGGCGCGTAGGCCGGGTTGCGTGGCAGCAGGCGGATGGTGTCGCCGGCGCGCTCGAAGCGCTTGATGGTGACTTCGCCGTCGAGGCGGGCGACGACGATCTGGCCGTCGCGCGCCTCGCTGCTGCGGTGCACGCCGACCAGGTCGCCGTCGAGGATGCCGTCCTCGATCATCGAGTCGCCCTGCACGCGCAGCAGGTAGTCCGGCAGCTTGGAGAAGGTCTGGCGGTCCAGCAGCAGGTGGCCGTGCAGGTCGGCATCCGGGCCGATCGGCGCGCCGGCGGCGACCCGGCCGAGCACCGGGATTTCCAGCAGCTCAGGGCGCGGCGCGCGGTCCACCAGGCGGATACCGCGCGCCTGGTTCGGCACCACCTCGATCAGCCCGGCCTCGGCCAGGGCGACGATGTGCTTGCGCGCGACGCCGCGCGAGGCGAAGCCGAAGGCTTCGGCGATTTCCGCCAGGCTCGGCGGCTGGCCGTTCCCGGCGATGCGGTCGCGGATGAAATCGAGGATGGCGCGGCGGCGCGGAGATAATCTGTCCATGGGGTACATTTGTACTCTTTTCGCGGCCGTGCTGACCAGCGTCTTTCGTCGGCCGGTTCGATTGCCGGTCGGGAATAACCTGAGGCATCCACTTACGGCACACTGGGTGCCTTGCATCGGAGGACAGATGTGGATGGACCAGCTGGAGGCGTTTTTCGCGTGTTGCGCGCGCGTGCTGGACGGCGATGCCGCGTTGATCGCGCAGTTGCGGGCGCGGGGATTCGCCTGCGAGGCGGGCGACTGGCGGTTTTCCCTGCCGGCCGTGCACGCCTTCCTCGGCGGCCGCGACGAGGCCTATCCGGGCTGGCTGAAGCGGCTGTACGCCAGCGATTTCAATACACGCCTGCGGGCGCTGGGCGGCGAGATCGTCATCGTCGACAACCACGGCAAGGTCGACCGGAACCTCTACAGCATGCGACGAATTGAGTAGGGTGCGCCGCGCGCACCTCCGCGGCGGTCGGGTGCGCATGGCGCACCCTGCGAGGCATGGGCGGCACGAACCCTAGGGTGTGCCGCGCGCACCTTGGCGGCGGTGCGCAGGCCGCGCCCTGTCAGGCGTTGCGCGGCTGAAGAACCAGGCGCTGGCGAGGCCGAGGGCAGCCCAGAACAGGGCGTTGGTCAGCAGGGAGGCGTAGACGAACTCGTGGGCCAGGGCTTCGGGAGCCAGGCTTTGGTGAACGTCCGGCTGCGGCGCGCCGATCAGGTGCGGCACCACCAGCAGCACGAGGCCGACGATGCGCAGCGCCCAGTTGCGGCCGAAGGCGATCAGCCCCAGGCCGACGGCGGTGGCGAGCGCCGTGCCGATCCACCAGTACTGACGCAGCAGCAGGTCGGCGGCAGCGGTGCCCGGCACTTCCGGTGGCAGGCCGAGGGACGGCGCCAGGTTGAACACGGCGAAACCGCCCAGGCCCCAGAGCAGGCCCTGCCAGGTCTTGCCGGGGGCGCGCAGGGTGTAGAACCCGGCGAGCATCAGGGCGAAACCGACCGCCACGACCAGGTTGCCGAGGCCGGTGAACAGGGTGCGCTGCAGGCCGTCTTCCGGGCTCCAGACTTCTCCGCCGTGCTCATGGGCCGCTGCGCCGGCTTCGTGGCTGTGCCCGGCCTGCTCGCTGGCGCCGGCGTTTTCGTAGGTTTCCGCCTGCAGGATCAGCGGGCTGACCCAAAAGCTCTGCAGCAGGGTCAGGAAAATGGCCGCCAGCAGCCCGGAGAAGCCCGCCGTCTGGGCGATGCGCTTGATCATCGGTTCGCTCCTCAGTGGCAGGGGAAGGCGGCGCTGTGGCGGGTGTCGTGGGCGGCGTTGTGCACCAGCTCCATGTGCGAGAACCCGGCGAAATAGATCAGCGCGGCGCCGACCAGGATGCTGCCGACGGCCAGCGTCAGGCGTTGCGAGAGGGGGAGCGTAACGGCGGTGCTGGAGGGCAGCGTGCGGCTTGTCATGATGAAGACCTTCCAATGAGTCGAGTGATCGGCACGCGTGGAAGGACGCAAGAAGGGCAGGCCGGCGCGTGAGTGCAGCGATCGCACACGCGGTGAAGCGGACCTGTTTCCGGCGCGTCCCGCCCACCGCGGGTTGCCAAAGAGATTCCAGGCCGGTCTCCGGGCTGGCGAGGCGGCCTGTACGTGGCGTACAGACCTGAAGTCTTCACCTTCCCGGATCGCGATCCAGTGGTATGCCGAAGACTTCGCTCGCTTACCGTTGCGGGGGCAGCGCCGGACTCGTTCGATCACCTGGATCGGACCCACCGGCTTCCCGTTTAACCTCACGCCAGCAGCTAAGCGGCGCGAGACACCTGAAAAACACGCGCTAGCTCAGCATGACGGCGACGCCTCGTCAACCGAACCGGCGTTCGCGCAATTGCTCCGCGGCCGGCTAACGGCTACCCTGCCGGCCAACGAACAGGTGCCCCGAGCGCGACCGCGCAAGAGGCTGAAACGGGAAGTCCGGTGACCTCGGGGGTAAACCCCAGAGCATTCCGGCGCAGCCCCCGCTGCTGTAGAGCCTGACGATACCGCACGATGCCACTGACTCCGGTCGGGAAGGCGCGGTGATCGGATGAAGGCGAGCCAGAAGACCGGCCTGATTCGAGAACAAGGTACGTACCCCGGGGTGTGGGTGGTTGCCGGTGCTGTCGTCTGCCTCGTGCAGCCTTTTTCAGTCTCGTCATCTCCTGTGCGATGCCTGCGCATCGCGTCCCTGCCCGTGGTTCGTGCCATCGAATCCTGCCCGCCCACGCGGCGGCGCATGGGCCTGGAGTGTGCAGCGATGATCGACGAACAGAAGAAGCAGAACCACGCCGAGCGGATGAAGCGCAAGAAGGAGGTGGTCGACGCCGGCATCGAGCGCGCCCAGGTGGAGCGCGGCATCGTCGTGCTGATCACCGGCAACGGCAAGGGCAAGAGCACCTCCGGCTTCGGCACCCTGTATCGCGCCCTCGGCTACGGCCATCAGGCCGGCGTGGTGCAGTTCATCAAGGGCACCCAGGCTTCCGGCGAAGTCACCTACCTGCGGCAGAACGCGCCGCTGGTGGAGTACCACGCGATGGCCACCGGCTTCACCTGGAACACGCAGAACTGGGACGCCGACAAGCTCGCCGCCGACGAAGCCTGGACCCACGCCTCGCGCATGCTCGCCGACCCGCGGCTGAACCTGGTGCTGCTCGACGAGCTGACCTACATGCTCAAGTACAACTACCTCGACCTGAGCATGGTGCTCGACGCCATCCGTGCGCGCCCGGCCAGCCAGAGCGTGATCATCACCGGCCGCGCGGCCAAGCCCGAGCTGATCGAGCTGGCCGACACGGTGAGCGAGATCCGTGACGTCAAGCACGCCTACAACGCCGGTGTGAAGGGCCAGGCGGGTATCGATTTCTGATGGGGATCGGGGCGGTTCGGCGAGTGCGTCGGTCTGCGGCGATGGCGCGTCTCCATCCTGCGGGCGGCGCCCATGCGGCGGCGCGCGTGCTGGCCGGGCTGCTGCTCGGGCTCGCGCCGCTGGCCGGCGCGGCCGCGTTGCCGACGGTGGTCTCGACCAACCTCTGCGCGGACATGCTGGCACTGAGCCTGGCGGCGCCGGAGCAACTGCTCTCGGTGTCGCGCAAGAGCCAGGATGCGAGGGTGTCGTCGATGCCCGAGCTGGCGCGGCGCTTCCCGGCCAACGATGCCACGGCCGAGGAAATCATCGCCCTGCACCCGGACATCGTGCTCGCCTCGCGGCGCTGGCAGACGCACAACCGCGCCGAACTGCTGGCCCGCCACGGCATCCGCACCGTTGTGCTGCCGTACCCGACCACCTGGCAGCAGATTTTCGACAGCACCCGCCTCGTCGCCGCGCAGATCGGCCGCGAGGAGGCCGGCGCCGCGCTGGTGGCCGACGTGCAGGCACGCCTGGCGCGGCTGCGCGAACATCCGCGGCCGTTCAGTGCGCTGTACCTGCGCGCCAACGGCGGCAGTGCCGGTGCCAACACCTATGTCGACAACCTGTTCCAGGCGGTCGGCGTGCGCAACCACATGGCCGACCTCGGTCGCTCCGGCTGGGGCCGCTATTCCCTAGAGGAGCTCATCGCCGGCCCGCCGGACGTGTTCGTCACCGCCGACCTGCTGGTGGATGACGGTTACGCCAAGTCCGCCTATTCGCGGCACCCGCGCCTGCAGCAACTGATGGCCGCCAGACCGGTGGTCAGCATCGGCGGCAACCGCTGGGGCTGCAGCGACTGGCAACTGGTGATCGCCGCGGAAGACCTCGCCGCGCAGCTCGATCGCTTGGGCGCGCAGCCATGACGCGCTTCGCCCCGGGCCTGCTCAACCTGCTGTTGCTGGCGGCGCTGGCGCTGTTATTCCTGCTTTCCCTCGGCATCGGGCCGGTGCCGCTGACGCTGGGCGAGGTCGGCCACGCGCTGTTGCGTCCCGGCGCGGAGGCGGCGAATCTGGCCGATGTGCTGGTCCAGCAGCGCATCATCGTCAACGAGATCCGCCTGCCGCGGGTGCTGCTGGCGATCCTCGTCGGCATGTCGCTGGGCACCGCCGGCGCCGCCATGCAGGGCCTGCTGCGCAACCCGCTGGCCGAGCCGGGGCTGCTCGGGGTCAGCTCCAGCGCCAGCCTCGGCGCGGTGCTCTGCCTCTACTACGGCGTCAGCGCGCTGAGCCCCTGGCTGGTGCCGGCCTCGGCGATGGGCTGCGCGGCGCTGGCGACCCTGGTGCTCTACGGCATAGCCCGGCAACACGCGAGCAACCTGACGCTGATCCTCTGCGGCGTGGCGCTGTCGTCGCTGGCGGCGGCGGCGACCTCGCTGGCGATCAACCTGGCGCCGAACCCCACCGACATGCAGGACATCGTGCTCTGGCTGATGGGCTCGCTGAGCGACCGCAGCTTCGCCGATATCCGTCTGTGCCTGCCCTTCATCGCCGCCGGGCTGTTGCTGCTGTTCGCCTGCGGCCCGCAACTGGACGCGCTGACCCTCGGCGAAGACGAAGCCAGCAGCCTCGGCGTCAACCTGCCGCGGCTGCGCGTGCAGATCATCCTCGGCACCGCGCTGTGCGTCGGCGCCAGCGTCGCGGTGACCGGCTCGATCGGTTTCGTCGGCCTGGTGGTGCCGCACCTGCTGCGCAAGGCGGTCGGCTATCACCCGTCGCGCCTGCTGTTCTCCAGTGCCCTCGGCGGCGCGCTGTTGCTGCTGGCGGCGGACATCGTGCTGCGCCTGGTCAGCGGCGAACAGGAGCTGATGCTCGGCGTGGTCACCGCGATGATCGGCGCGCC
>NZ_DEYR01000085.1:0-183 GCF_002364635.1 Pseudomonas sp. UBA3153 | reverse complement strand
CCAACGGCGCCGGCAAGAGCAGCCTGCTCAAGGCCCTGGCACACCTGTTGCCGTATACCGGCGAACTGCTGCTGGACGGCGTCGCGCTGGGCGAACTGTCGCCGCGCGAGCGCGCGCTGCGCTGCGCCTACCTCGGCCAGGGCGACCAGAGCAGCTGGCCGCTGCGCCTGCGCGACTACGTGG
>NZ_DEYR01000084.1:0-2507 GCF_002364635.1 Pseudomonas sp. UBA3153 | reverse complement strand
GACGCTCTTCCGATCTAGCCCGGTGCGCGCCTTGAACGCCCGCGCCAGATGCGAGGGCGACAGGCCGATGCGCGCGGCCAGTTGCTCCAGCGTCGGCGTGGCTTCGCTGCTTTCCAGCAGGCGGCAGGCGGCGGCCACCAGGGCGTCCAGCTGCTGCGCCGGGCTCTGGCCATTGGGCACGCAGCGCTGGCAGGCGCGAAAGCCGGCGGCTTCGGCGGCGGCCGCATCGGCGTGGAAGCTGACGTTGGTGCGCAGCGGCCGGCGCGCCGGGCAGCTCGGCCGGCAGTAGATGCCGGTGGAGCGCACGGCAAAGACGAAGCGCCCGTCGAAGGCGGCATCGCGTTCGCAGACGGCTTGCCAGTAGCGCGCGGAGTCGGGCATGGACGGATCGCTCGGTTGAAGGAGTTCGATTGTCACCGCCCGCGCCGGCGCAGCCAATCCGCAACGCGCTTTCAAACGGCGCCGTGGGAGCGCAGGGCGATGAGGGTGGTCGAAGGCTGACGAAGGGGCTGACGCGGACCTCGCAGGCTTCTTCCGCCAATTCCCGAGGGCGTTGCCAATGCACGCCGGAAGGTCGCATGCCGGGCGGGCTTCTGTGACAATCGGTCCTCAGGGGAGGCGAAATGCCGTCGCGCCGATGCTAGGCTGCGGAAAATTTTACAGAGTCCTCGCTGACCCTTACGAGTCCCAAGGAGACCGATGAAAACGCCCAAACGACTGGAATCGTTGCTAGAGGACGGCCTCATCGACGAAGTGCTGCGACCCTTGCTCAGCGGCAAGGAAGCAGCGGTTTACGTGGTGCGCTGCGGCACCGAACTGCGTTGCGCGAAGGTCTACAAGGAGGCCAACAAGCGCAGCTTCCGCCAGGCCTCCGAGTATCAGGAAGGGCGCAAGGTCCGTAACAGCCGCGATGCCCGCGCCATGGCCAAGAGCACCAAGCACGGTCGCAAGGAGGCCGAGGAGGCCTGGCAGAACGCCGAGGTCAGCGCGCTGTTCCGCCTCGCCGCTGCGGGCGTGCGGGTGCCCAAGCCTTACGATTTCCTCGACGGCGTGCTGCTGATGGAGATGATCGACGACGGTTACGGCGATGCCGCGCCGCGTCTCAACGACGTCGACCTGGAGCCGGAAGACGCCCGCGAATTCCACGCCTTCATGATCGGCGAAATCGTCAAGATGCTCTGCGCCGGGCTGGTGCACGGCGACCTCTCGGAATTCAACGTGCTGCTCGACGCCCACGGCCCGGTGATCATCGACCTGCCGCAGGCGGTGGACGCCGCCGGCAACAACCACGCCTTCAGCATGCTCGAGCGCGACGTCGGCAACATGGCCGCCTATTTCGGCCGCTTCGCCCCGGAGCTCAAGTACACAAAGTACGCCAAGGAGATGTGGGCGCTGTTCGAGGAGGGCAAGCTGACGCCGGAGACCCGGTTGACCGGCCAGTTCGTCGAAGCCGAGGACGAAGCCGACGTCGACGCGGTGATGCGCGAGATCAAGGCCGCGCTGGCCGACGAAGCGCGCCGGCAGGCCGCGCTGAAGGATGATGACGACAAGGAGCAGGAACCGCCGCCACCGCCGTGGATGAGCTGAGCGGCGGCGCTTCGGCGCCGGAATCAAAAAAGCGAAGCCTCGGCTTCGCTTTTTTGTGCGCAGTGTTCAGGCGCAACAGCCGCCGGATTCCAGGTCCCTGAGGATCGGGCAGTCCGGGCGATGGTCGCCCTGGCAGTGTTCGACCAGCTCCTGCAGGGTGTCGCGCAGGCCGGCGAGTTCGGCGATCTTGCGGTTGAGTTCGTCGATGTGGCCGCAGGCGAGCGCCTTGACGTCGCTGCTGGCGCGCTGGCGGTCCTGCCAGAGGGTCAGCAGTTTGCCGACTTCCGCCAGGGAAAAGCCCAGGTCGCGCGAGCGCTTGATGAACGCCAGGCGGTGCAGGTCCTCGGTCGAATAGTGCCGGTAACCGCTGTCGCTGCGCGCGGCGGCGGGCAGCAGGCCGATGCTTTCGTAATAGCGCAGCATCTTCGCCGAGAGCCCGCTGTGGCGGGCGGCCTGGCCGATGTTCATGGGCTTCTCCTTTTCTGCGGGAGGTTCGTTGTCGTTGCCTGGGGTGCGCCATGCGCACCGCCTGGGTTGTCCCGGTGCGCAAGGCGCACCCTAGGACACATCGGGTTTCCAGTAGCGCAGCAGCAGCGCGTTGCTCACCACGCTGACGCTGGACAGCGCCATCGCGGCGCCGGCGACCACCGGGTTGAGCAGGCCGAAGGCCGCCAGCGGGATGCCGATCAGGTTGTAGACGAAGGCCCAGAACAGGTTCTGGCGGATCTTCGCGTAGGTGCGCCGGCTGATGTCCAGCGCCGCCGGCACCAGGCGCGGGTCGCCGCGCATCAGGGTGATGCCGGCCGCGTGCATGGCCACGTCGGTGCCGCCGCCCATGGCGATGCCGACATCCGCGGCGGCCAGGGCCGGGGCGTCGTTGATGCCGTCGCCGACCATCGCCACGCGCGCGCCGCCCAGAT